>CBHTTW010000050.1:0-12138 GCA_966096025.1 uncultured Alphaproteobacteria bacterium
GAACGCTGAAGCCCGACCAGGTCTGGCTGCCATTGGTGATACCGGTGATGGTGCCGCCGGTCGGCTGATAGAAAGTAATGCCGCCCTGGACAAAGCTGGTGTAGGTAAAGCCCGTACCGGTGAAGGTGACATTGTTGGCGATGACGGTGGTGTCGGTGAAGGACGTGATAAGGAGCTGTCCGGACTGGAACGCCCCCTGGATCACTCTGTTGCCCAGGCTGCCGGTTACCGTCGTCATAAATAGCCCCTAAGGCCTGCCTGCGACGGGCCCAACCCAACATTCCCCATGTGATTGTGGGGGCTAAAAAATTCACGTCAATATAGACCATGTGACAGATAATCAGGCCTCTAGGTCCGCCTTGGCGGGCCCTGACAACATCACAAAAACTTCATGTGGGCTTATTTCAATCGAGCGTGGGGAGAATAAGCGCCGCTGGCCGGGGCCGGATACTCTCAAGGAGCCGGAGGCGTAAAAGCGCGCCGATTTTCGCCATTACCGGGCGTCCCCACCTTAACCCTAACGCAAAAAAGCGGGAATTGGCCCCGCGAGGCCTGAAACCGTCCGCCCGCGCTCAATAGGCCCCCTGGCCCCGGACCAACACCCAGACGGTCTGCAGCAGGATCACCAGGTCGTACCAGACGGTCCAGTTTTTGATGTACCACTCATCATAGGAGACGCGCTCCGCGAAGGTGGTGTGGCTGCGGCCGCTGATCTGCCAAAGGCCGGTGATACCCGGGCGGACGCGCTCATAAAGGCTGATCACCGCGCCATAGTCCGGCAATTCGCGGCGCAACAACGGGCGCGGCCCTACCAGGCTCATGTCACCCAGCAACACGTTCAGCAGCTGGGGCAGCTCGTCCAGGCTCTTGCGGCGCATCCAGCCGCCGATGCGGGTGACGCGGGGATCCGCCTGAAGCTTGAAATTGGATTCACAATAGCGCGCCAGCAGGACGGGATTCTCCGTTTCCCAGCGCGCCATTTGCGCCTCGGCATCCACCACCATGGTGCGGAATTTCCAGCAGGTGAAATCGCGCCCGCCGCGACCCACCCTGGTTTGACGGAAAAAGATCGGGCCGCGGTCCTCTTTCCAGATCAGGAAGGCGAAAAACAGGAACACCGGCGCCAGCATCACGGCCAGCAAAATGGCGCCGATGAAATCAAGACTGCGCTTGAAGATACGCTGCGGCAACCGCGCCAGATTGTTGCGGACCTGCAGCAAAAGCAGGTCCTTGCCGAAGAAATAATTGGTGGAAAGGCCGTAAAGCGGCAATCGCCGCAAGGTCGGTACAATCGCCACCGCGATATCGGCGCCCACCAGCTGGTCAATCAGATCATTGTGATTGATGGTGGCCCGATCGTCGGGCACCAGAATGACCTGACGGCAGCCTGCCGCCATCAGCGCCGCAACCAGCTCGTTTGGCGGCACCGCCAAGGGGGTAAGCCCGGCAAAGGCGGTGGAAAGATGCTTCTCCGCGGTTTCCGGCACCACCCATTGCACCTTCAGACCCAAGGCCAGTTGCTGGCCCAGAACCGGCACAACCTCCTGCGCCATCGGACTGGTGCCGATGATGGCGGTTGGCAAATGCCAGACGCCCACCTTGCCCAGGAACAGCCTCATCACCTGACGCATGGTGGGTAGGGCAAAAATCAATCCCAACCAGACCGCGATCCCCACCATCAGCCCGCTTGGTCCCACCAGCGAGACGGCCGCGTTATAGGCAATGCCGCAAACCAGCAGCGCGGTGGTGGTGGAACGGGCGCCGTCCCAGAACAATTGGCGCCGGCTGTAATCGCCCACCAGATAACGCGCGCCGACAAAGACCAGCGCCATGATCATCACCAGATCGATACTGGGGCCCTGGGCACGGTTGCGAAACAGCGCCAAGGCGGGCGGGGTCACCAAGGAATGCAGAATGGCGTCGGCAACCGCAAAACAGACCAGGTCGGCGCCAACCAGCCCGAGCAGAATGGCCAAGCGCCGCCAAGGTGAGGCGCCGCTGCGCACTCCCACGGGATAGTGGCGTGTCTGTTCAAAGGACGCGGCGACGGTCATGAATGTCTAGGGGCTCTCCGGGCCCAAGATTAACAATCTGAAATCGCAAAATCACGCCCACCATCAGGGCATGGCGCGGAACTGAACGACGCAGATTGAGAACGCAACGAGGTGAATATATCGCGGCATCGCAGGAATGGAATTTTATTTTTGTGTTTTAAACCAATGACTTAATGACAATAAATCAGTAGTTTTCCGTGATCGGACCGCTTTCATTGCGCCGACTCACCCATTCCGGCAGCCGCCCCCGCGCAATGGCCTGGCGCATCCCGTCCATCAATCTCTGATAGTGAGACAAATTATGCCAGGTCAGCAGCATGGCGGCGATGATCTCGCCGGACTTCACCGTGTGATGCAGATAGGCGCGGGAAAATTGCCGGCAGGCCGGACAATTGCATTGCGGATCGAGCGGCCCGCCATCGTCGGCAAACCGCGCATTCTTGAGATTGAGCGCGCCCTCACAGGTGAAGGCTTGGCCGTTGCGCCCTGAACGGGTGGGCAATACGCAGTCGAACATGTCGACCCCCCTGAGCACCGCGCCGACAATGTCGTCAGGCTTGCCCACGCCCATCAGATAGCGCGGCCGCTCTTTTGGCAGATGCGGCGCCGTCGCCTCCAAAGTCTCGAACATCGCGCTTTGCGGCTCACCCACCGCCAAACCGCCGATCGCATAACCGTCGAAACCGATTTCCTGCAGCGCTTCGGCCGAACGGCTTCTGAGATCGGCGAAAGTGCCGCCCTGGACGATGCCGAAACAGCCGCGCCCGGCCCTTTGCTCGTCACTCTGCTCGCCGAAGGCCGCCTTGGATCGCTTGGCCCAGCGCATCGACAGGCTCATGGATTTTTCGATTTGCGCATGGGTCGCGGGCAGCGCCGGACATTCATCGAACACCATCTGGATGTCGGACCCCAGCTGCGCCTGGATCTGCATGGCGCGCTCAGGCGAGAGAAATTCCTCATGGCCGTCGATATGAGACTGGAACTTGACCCCCTCCTCGCTGATCTTGCGCAGGGCCGACAGCGACATCACCTGGAAGCCGCCGCTGTCGGTCAGGATCGGCCGTTGCCAATCCATGAATTTGTGCAATCCGCCCAGCCGCGCGACGCGTTCGGCGCCCGGCCGCAACATCAGATGGTATGTGTTGCCCAGCAGGATATCGGCGCCGGTATCGCGCACGCTTTGCGGCAGCATCGCCTTGACCGTCGCCGCCGTGCCGACCGGCATGAAGGCGGGGGTGCGGATATCGCCGCGCGGCGTATGGATGATGCCGGTGCGGGCGGCGCCGTCCTGGGCCAGAAGCTCGAAATGAAAATCCTTCATCGGGCAGGCATTAGCAGACAGGCGTCGCCATAGGAATAGAAGCGGTAGCCCCGTGCGATGGCCTCGGCATAGGCCGCCTTCATCACGTCCAGGCCCATCAGGGCGCTGACCAGCATGAACAGGGTGGAACGCGGCAAATGGAAATTGGTCAGCAGCAGATCGACGGCACGAAAGCTGTAGCCGGGGGTGATGAAAATGTCGGTCTCCCCCGCAAAGGGCCGGATAAGTCCCTCAGGCTCCGCCGCGCTTTCCAGGGTGCGCAGGCTGGTGGTGCCCACCGCGGCGATGCGCCCGCCTGCGGCATGCACCGCGTTCAGCCGCGCCGCGGTCGCGGCGTCAAGAAACGCGCGCTCGGCATGCATGCGATGCTGGGCGGTATCGGCTGCGGTAACCGGAAGGAAGGTACCCAGTCCGACATGCAGGGTCACCGCCTCGCGCGTCACGCCCTTTTTCTCCAGCGCCGCGAACAAGTCCGGGGTGAAATGCAATCCCGCCGTGGGCGCGGCCACCGACCCCGATTGCCGCGCGAAGATGGTCTGATAGTCGCAGACATCGCGGGCATCGGCTTTGCGCTTTCCCGCGATATAGGGCGGCAGCGGCATCTCCCCCTCGGCGGCAATGGCCGCATCCAGGGCCGCGCCGGACAGCGCGAAGGCAATCTCGGCTTCGCCATCGCGGCCGCGCGCGATCACCCGCGCCGTCAACGAACCGAATTGCAAATCGTCACCGGGCGCCAGTTTGCGCGCCGGGCGCGCCAACACGCGATAGCGATCCGCCGCCAGCCGCTGATGCAGCAAGATCTCGACCTTGGCTGGCCCCGTATCGCGCAGCCGCTGGCCATGCAGCCGCGCCGGAAACACCTTTGTGTCATTGACCAGCAGCGCATCACCCGCCCGCAAATAGTCCGGCAAGTCGCGCAGGCTGCGATGGGCGATGTGCCCGTCCGCCTCAACCACCATCAGCCGGGCGCTGTCGCGTGGCGAGGCCGGCCTCAGCGCGATCTGCGCCTCCGGCAAGTCGAAATCGAACAGGCTGACATCCATGGCGGGGCCCTATAACAGGTCCCCGGCGGAGATGCAGCTTTAGGCGATCAACTTTCTGTACAGATGCCAAGTGGCGTGGCCGAGCACAGGCACCGCCACCATCAGCCCGACAAAGACCAGCGCCGAACCGGCCAGCAAGAGCCCCGCCACGATCAGCCCCCACAGCGCCATAGGAGCCGGATTGGCCAGCACCGCTCTGAAGGAGGTGCCGATGGCGGTATCCAGGCCGCAATCGCGATCCAGCAGCAGCGGAAAGGACACCACGCTGATCATCATCGCCAGCAAGGCGAAGAGAAAGCCGATGCCCATGCCCAGCACGATCATCTGCTGCCCCTGGCTGGTAGAGAACACCGCCTGGGCAAAAACTTCGGGACTGGGCGAACGCGGTAGAATGGGCGCCAAGGTGAATTCGAAGATCGTCCAGGCCGTCGCCTGCCAGGCCAGGAAGATGGCGACCAACAACAGGCCCAAAGCGGCAATGCCGCCGATGGCGGGCGCCTTGATGACATCGAAGGCATTGGCCCAGCCCACCTCGGCCCCCTGCTCGCGCCGCCGGCTCATCTCATACAGACCGACCGCCGCCAGCGGCCCGATGATGGCAAAGCCCGAGGCCAGCGGAAACACCAGCGGCAACAGATCCGTGCCGAAGGCCAGACGTGCCAGGACCAGGCCGGCGATCGCATAGGTGGCGCACAGAAAGAGCACATCGCTGCGATAGGCCTCGAAATCGGCGAAGCCCTGGCGCAGCGACTGCCAGACATCGGCGCTCGTGATACGCCGGATCGCGGGGGCGGGCGAATGCGCCACCTCCCGCATATGATCGATCGAGCGGCCGACCGCGCTGGCGGCATGGGCGGCCGAAACCAGCTGGGCGCCGCTCCATTCGATGGGGTTTCTGATGGTCATGGCGCCTCTCCCGTTGCTTTGCGGGGTGCGCCTTGGCCTGGCGGCTGGTCTCTGGGACCGTACCGTCGGTCACGGCGAACCCGTGGACCTGTACCAATGGCCTTACTATAGACCTGCGGCAGGACGTCGCAAGCGGGAACTTTATCCCTTATTTATCCGGCGCTTGCCAGGACCGCCGCGATGATGCGGTCCTGGGTCTCCTCGTCCAGATAGGGGTGCATGGGCAGGCTGACGACATGGCCGCTCAGGGCCTCGCTGACAGGGGTCGGTACGCTGGGATAGTGGGCGTAGGCGGGCTGGCGGGACAAAGGGATCGGGTAATAGACCATGGTGGGTACCCCAGCCGCTTTCAGGGCCGCCTGAAAGGCGGCGCGGTCCTGGATTTGCAAAGTGTATTGCGCCCAACTCGACGTGACGCCCTCCAGCACAAAAGGCGTCTTGATCCGGTTGGACGTGGCAAAGGCCTGGTCATAGCGGCGCGCCACGGCGTCGCGCTTGCCGATCTCATCTTCGAAGATTTTCAGCTTCTCGATCAGGATCGCCGCCTGGATCGTATCCAGCCGCGAGTTCAGCCCGATATGGACGTGTTCGTAACGGTCGCTGCCTTGGCCGTGCATGCGCAGGCTCAGCAGCCGGTCTTTCAAGGCATCGTCGTTGGTGAAACAGGCGCCGCCATCGCCATAACAACCCAGCGGTTTGGCGGGAAAGAAACTGGTTGCCGCCGCGTCGCCGATGGCGCCGGCGCGCTTGCCGTCCATCATTCCGCCAAAACCCTGCGCCGTATCGCAGAAAAGCTTGAGCCCTTCGCGCTTGGCGATGGGCGCCAGGCTACGATAGTCGGCGGGCTGGCCGAACAGATCGACCGGCATCACCACCTTGGGCCTCAACTTGCCGTCCTGTTTGACCATGGCGATGGCGGCTTCCAGGCTTACCGGATCCATGTTGAACGTGTCGGACAACACATCCACGAACACCGGCGTCGCGCCCGCCAACGCCACCACTTCGGCCGATGCCGCAAAGGTGAAGGCGGGCACGAATACCGCATCGCCCGGCCCCACGCCCCAGGCCTTGAGCACCAGGAGCAGCGCATCGGTGCCATTGGCGCAGGCAACGGCATGCTTTACCCCGGCCCAGGCCGCGATGTCCTTTTCGAATTGGGCGACCTGCGGCCCCAATATCCACTGCCCGCCTTCGACGGCAGCCTTGATGGCGGCCTCCAGCGGCGCGCCCAAACGTCGGCGCTGGGCTTGCAGGTCGATGAAGGGGATTGGCTGAGTCACGGGGCACCGATATTGAATCGCGCTGCTTGTAGGATGCCGAATTGCTGGGACCGAGACACGAAATATTGCAGAATAAATCGGCAGTCTTTGACTTTGCTCGCCTGCGAAAGTCAATTCGTGCAACAACTTTAGAACAGCGACCCGAAAGTGCCAGTCACAAATTCCACCAAATCACGTCCTGCCGTGTTCTTCGACCGGGATGGCACGCTCAACCGCGACGTCGGCTATCTGCACCGGCCCGAGGCGTTCGAGTGGCTGGAAGGCGCCAAGACCGCCATCCGCCTGTGCAATGAGGCCGGCTATTTCGTTTTCGTCGTGACCAACCAGGCCGGTGTGGCGCGCGGCCATTATGAGGAATGCGACGTCGACAAGCTCCATAACTGGATAGGCCAGGAATTGGCGCGCGAGGGCGCCCATGTCGATGCCTTCGAATATTGCCCGCACCATATCGACGGCGTGCGGCCCGAGTACCGCCGCGCCTGCCGGCGGCGCAAGCCGGAGCCCGGCATGATCCTGGACCTGCTTGCCAATTGGCCGGTGGACAAGGCGGCCAGCTTTTTGATCGGCAATACCCAAAGCGACCTGGATGCCGCAACGGCAGCCGGAATCGCCGCCCATCTGTATGAAGGCGGCGACCTGGCCGCCTTTGTGGCGGCGCGGCTGCGGAGCTAAGCGGTCTCGATCCGCGCCTTCAGGATCTTGTCGGGCTCGCCGCTGATCGTACCGTTATTGTGCTCGCCGCCCTTTTTGATCTTGTCGACATTGTCCATGCCCTCGACCACCTCGCCCCACACCGAATATTGCCGGTCCAGCCAGGGCGCATCGTCGAAGCAGATGTAGAATTGGCTATTGGCGCTGTTGGGATTTTGGCTGCGCGCCGCCGACACCGTGCCGCGCTTGTGCTTCTCGCCCGAAAATTCCGCCTTGAGGTCGGGCAGGTCCGAGCCGCCGCTGCCGGTGCCGGTGGGATCGCCGGTCTGGGCCATGAAACCGGGAATGACACGGTGAAACACGATGCCGTCATAAAATCCGCTGCCGGCCAAGGTCTTGATGCGCTCGACATGGCCCGGCGCCAGATCGGGCCGCAGCTTGATCTTCACCGCTCCGTCCTTGAGATCGAGAATGAGATAATCGGCCATTAGGTCTTTTCCTTGCTGCGTGTGATGAGCGCCTGGGCAACGGCGGGGGTGGTGAAAGGCGAAATATCGCCGCCCAGCATGGCGATTTCCTTGACCAGCTTGGAGGAGATCGCCTGATGCCGCGGATCGGCCATCAGGAAGACGGTCTCGATCTCGGTGTTCAGGCGCTGGTTCATCGCCACCATCTGGAATTCATACTCGAAATCCGACACCGCACGCAGGCCGCGGATGATCATCGAGGCGCCAACCTGGGCGGCGAATTTCACCAACAGGGTGTCGAAAGGTTTTACCTCTATGGTGGCGCGTCCGGCGGCCAGGTTTTCCGCTTCCGCCTTCACCATCGCCACCCGTTCGTCCAAGGTGAAGATCGGATTCTTGGAAGCATTGATCGCCACACCGATCACCAGGTGATCGACCAGCTTCACGGCCCGCTTGATGATATCCAGATGGCCCAGGGTCACCGGATCGAAGGTGCCGGGATATAGAGCTGTAAGTCTTTTGGCGCTCATTCGCCGCCGCCGACATCGGCGATGCGTTCCACCGACACGACCTTCTCGCCCTCGTCGACACGGAAGACGGTGACGCCTTGCGCCGCCCGGCCCTGCACCGAAATGCCCGACACCGCCACCCGGATGGTCTGTCCGGCATCGGAGATCAACATCAGATCGTCGCTCTCCTCCACCGGGAAGGAGGCGATCACGGCGCTGTTCTTCTTGCCCATGCCGATGGCGACGATGCCCGAACCGCCGCGGCCGGTGACGCGATATTCGTAAGAGGAACTGCGCTTGCCGAAGCCGGTCTGGGACATGGTGAGCACGAACTGCTCGCGCGCGCCCAGCGCGGCATAGCGTTCGGAGGTCAGGGTGGCTTCCTCGACGCCCTCTTCGGCGTCGTCCTCGGCTTCAACCGGCGCTTCCGCCTCGCCGCTTTCGGCGCGCCGGGCGGCGCTGGCCTGTTTGAGATAGGCGCGCGCTTCCGCCGAGGTGGCGTCGGAATGATAGAGCAACGCCAGGCTGACGACTTCGTCGCCCCCCTCTTCTCCAAAACGGGCAAGCTTGATGCCGCGCACGCCGGTGGAGTCGCGGCCCTTGAAGACGCGCACATCGCCCACCGGGAAGCGGATCGCCTTGCCGCCCCTTGTGGTGAGCAGGAAATCGTCGGCATCGGTGCAGGTGGCGACACCGACAATGCCGTCGCCTTCCGCCAGCTTCATGGCGATCTTGCCGTTCTTGTTGACCTGGGCGAAGTCCGACAGCTGGTTGCGCCGCACATCGCCGGAGCGGGTGGCGAAGACCACATTGAGGCTTTCCCATTCCGCCTCGTTTTCCGGCAGCGGCAGGATGGTGGTGATGCGCTCGCCCTCGGCCAGCGGCAACAGATTGACCATCGCCTTGCCCTTGCCCGCGATGCGCGCTTCCGGCAGCCGCCAGACCTTGAGCTTGTAGGCCATGCCGGTGGAGGAAAAGAACAGCAGCCAGGCATGGGTGGAAGCGACAAACAGGCTGGTGACGAAATCCTCGTCCCTTGTCGCCATGCCGGAACGGCCCTTGCCGCCGCGCCCCTGCACCCGGTATTCGGCCAGCGGGGTGCGCTTGATATAGCCGTTATGGGTGACGGTGACCGCCACATCCTCGCGCTCGATCAGCGCTTCGTCTTCCAGCTCGATTTCCGCGTCGATCAACTCGGTCTTGCGCGGGGTGGCGAACTCATCGCGGATGACCGCAAGTTCCTCGCGGATAATGGTCAGAACCCGCCCGCGCGACGACAGAATGTCGAGATAGTCGGCGATCGCCAGGCCCAGCTTCTGGGCCTCGTCATTGATCTCGTCGCGGCCCAGAGCGGTCAGACGCTGCAGGCGCAGGTCCAGGATCGCCTTGGCCTGCTCTTCCGACAGCCGGATGGTATTGCCCTCTTCCACCTTGTGGCGGGGATCGGCGATCAAGGCCACCAGGGGGCCGACATCCTTGGCCGGCCAGGCGCGCGCCATCAACTGCTCGCGCGCCGCGGCGGCGTCGGGGGCGGCGCGGATCAGCTTGATCACGTCATCGATATTGGCGACCGCCACGGCAAGTCCGACCAGGATATGGCCGCGATCGCGCGCCTTGGACAGATCGTATTTGGTGCGGCGGGTAACGACTTCCTCGCGGAATCCGACAAAGGCGGCCAGCAGCTCCTTGAGGTTCATCTGAACCGGGCGGCCGTCGTTCAGCGCCAGCATATTGACGCCGAAACTCTGCTGCAGGTTCGAGAAACGATAGAGCTGGTTCAGCACCACGTCGCTGGAGGCATCGCGCTTGAGCTCGATCACCATCCGCATGCCGGAACGATCACTTTCGTCGCGAATGTCGGAAATGCCTTCGATGCGCTTGTCGCGCACCAGTTCGGCAATGCGCTCGATCAGCATCGCCTTGTTCACCTGATAGGGCAGTTCGGTGACGATGATGGCTTCGCGGTCCTTGCGGATTTCCTCGACAGCGCAGCGCGCCCGCATCAGGATCGAACCGCGGCCGCGCGCCAAAGCGGCGCGGGCATTCTGCTTGCCGATCAAAAGCGCGCCGGTGGGAAAGTCCGGCCCGGGCACGATCTCGGTCAGCCGCTCCAGATTGACGGATGGATCGTCGATATAGACCAAGCAGGCATCGATCACTTCGCCCAGATTGTGCGGCGGGATATTGGTCGCCATGCCGACCGCGATGCCGGACGACCCGTTGACCAGAAGATTGGGGAAGCGCGAAGGCAGCACCGACGGCTCCCTTTCGGTGCCGTCGTAATTGTCGCGAAACTCGACGGTTTCCTTGTCGATATCCTCGGTCAAGGCGTGCGCGATCTTGGCGCGGCGCACTTCGGTGTAACGCATCGCGGCGGGCGGATCGCCGTCCACCGAGCCGAAATTGCCCTGGCCGTCGATCAGCGGCGCGCGCATGGAAAAATCCTGCGCCATGCGCACCAAGGCGTCGTAAATCGATTGGTCGCCATGGGGATGGTACTTACCGATCACATCGCCGACCACGCGGGCGGATTTGCGGTAAGCCTTGTTCCAGTCGTAGCCGTTTTCGTGCATCGAATAGAGGATGCGGCGATGCACCGGCTTCAATCCGTCGCGCGCGTCGGGCAGCGCGCGCTGCACGATCACGCTCATGGCATAGTCGAGATAGGAGCGTTTCAGCTCGTCTTCGACCGCGATGGACGCCGTGGGCACACTGCCTTCCGGCGGGCTTACGGTGTTGGAATTGTCGCTCAAAAAGCCAGCCTCAGAAGCGCTTTCGAAGCGCGGGAAAAACCGGCGTGATTCCTAGCATTTTGCAGCTTGTGAAACCAGCAAATTAGCCTCGGATAACGGGCTGATTTCGTTGGTCAATTCAGGGGTTTTTGCAGGGCCGAAAGCTCGGCCTGAACCCGACTCATGTCATAGGCATAAATGAGCCTTTGGCGACCCTGTTCCTTATAGCCGAAGGTGATGCCGACCAGGCGTCCCGATGCATCCAGAACCGGGCCGCCGGAAAAGCCCGGCCCGGCATTTCCGGCAAAGACGAAATAGGCCGGCGCGGTGCATCCCTGACATTGCTTGATTTCGCGCACCACGCCATGGGCGACGCGCAATTCCCTGTCGCCCCCCTGGCCATAGGCCGTGACGCTTTGGCCGATGACGGGCGCGGCAGTCGGCGGCACGGCGGATCTCGATGTGCGGAAGAACAGCAAATCATAATCCTGCCGCACGCCGATCACGCTTCCCCGCGCCAGCAAATTGGCATTATGGGCGTTGGTGACGGCAATGCCGGGCGCGATCACCATGGCAGCGCCATTGGCGCTGTCCAGGCCCAGATGGATGCGGCCGTAAAGCGGCAGATAGGCGGCCGCGATTTGCGGCTGCGCAATGGCGGCGGCGGGCGTACCGGACGAACCGGCACAGCCGCAAACCGCCGTCACGGTGAGAATGAGGGCAAAGGCCTTAGAAGGGGATTTCGTCATCCATCTCGTCGCGCTGGAAGCTGGCCGGCGCTTCGCCCGCGCCGCGTCCACCGCCGCCGCCCTCGCCGCCATTGCGGCCATCCAGCATGGTCAATTCGCCCCGGAAATTCTGCAACACCACCTCGGTCGAGTATTTCTCGGCGCCGTCCTTGTCGGTCCATTTGCGGGTTTGAAGCTGGCCTTCGACATAGACCTTGGCGCCCTTGCGCAGATACTTCTCCGCCACTTCGGCCAGGTTCTTGTTGAAGATCACCACCCGGTGCCATTCGGTCTTTTCCTTGCGCTCGCCGGAGGCCTTGTCGCGCCAGCTTTCGGAGGTGGCGATCGACAGATTGACCACGGGATCGCCCGACGTCATGCGGCGAACCTCAGGGTCCTTGCCCAGATTGCCCACCAAAATCACCTTGTTGACGCTGCCGGCCATGA
>CBHTTW010000051.1:0-12051 GCA_966096025.1 uncultured Alphaproteobacteria bacterium
GCGATACCGTGATCGGGGTGGGCGATTACAACGGCGACGGAAAAGCCGATATACTGCTGCGGAATGTCAGCGGCAGCGTGGACAATTGGCTGATGAGCGGCGTGAATGTCGCTGGCTCCAACCATCTGGGCGCCATGAACAGTTCCTGGGCCGCCGTTACACGGTAGGACGGGCCTTCAGGGCTCCCGCATTCCCTCGTCGGCGATTTTTATGACGGGCTCCAATATATAGGAAGCAATGGAACGCTTACCCGTCTTGATCTCGGCGTTGGCGACCATGCCGGGCCGAATATTGATGCCGCGATTCGCCAGAGTGCCCGGATCGTCGGTCAGGCGCACATGAACGCGATAGACCAGCGTGGACGAGCCTTCCTCCTTCAGGGGCAAGGAATCGGCCCCGATCACGCTCAGCACGCCGTTCAGCGTGCCGTATAGCTGGAACGGATAGGCTTCCAGTTTTACCCGCGCCAAATCCCCGGCCTTCAAATATCCGATATCGCGGGAAGAGGTATTGGCTTCGACATAGAGATCGGCGTCCTTGGGCACCAATGTGATCAAGGTTTCGCCCTCCCGAAGCACCGATCCGGTCGAGCGATCGGCGACCTGCAGCACCACGCCGTCGACCGGCGCCTGCATATTGGCCAGTTCCTTCAGCCGGTTCGCCTTCTTGAGTGCTTCGCGCGCCTCGGTCAGCTCCTGCTCGCTTCTTACCAGGGTCTGATTGTGATCCCCGCGCCATTTTTCCATATAGGCATTGCGTTCCTGCAGCGCTTCCTTGCGCTGTTCCGCCAGCCTGTTGGTGTCCCCCTCCGCATTCTTCAGTTTGAGGTCGAGGTCAACTTCGGCACTCTGGGCCCGCATCACATCCAGTTCAGCAGCCGCCTGCTGGCTGCGCAACCGCTGCTGAATTTCCGCCACCCGTTGGGCCATTGCGTGTTGGGCGCGGATCCCGGGCAGACTCTGCTGATTGACGCTGATCTGGGTGTTGAGCGCCGCGATGCGGCTGTCACGCTGTTTCAGTTCCGCGGCGTAATCGGCCAATTCCTGCTCGAAAATCCGCCGCTGGGTTGCGCGCGCCGGAGAATCGCCGGTCCTGGCCGTAAAAGCGGTGCCGGCCAGTTGCGCCTTCAACCGCTCACTTTGCGCAGTGAGGCTTTCGGACTTGGTTTCCAGCGTGGCGACATCGGCTTGGGCGAAGGCCGGATCGAAAGTTACCAGCACCTGGCCCTTCTTTACCTCATCCCCGGCCCTGACATTGACTTGCAGTATTCGCGATGTCGTGAAGGGCTGCATCACGAGCAAGGGCGTGCGGGTCGTGATCTTGCCGGTGGCGATGACCATGCGATCCAGCGAGCCGAAAACCGACCACAGGATGGCGATAACCAGCAGGGTCAGCGCGGTGTAGAGGGTTACATGGGTGCGCAGCGGCACCGGCGCATCCTCGATCGCCGCGGCGTCCGTCGTAAATCCGAATGCCAAGTCGGCCTCGGCCGCATTTTCATCGCCGACCTTGCGCTCAATCCACTGCTCCACCGCGTCCCGGCGGCGGTTGAATGCCTTGTGCAGGGACTTGCCCAGATCCGGATTCATACCGACCTCTGATTTTGCTGCGACCAGAGCAACCGGTAGATAAGGTTTCGATCCATCAACTGGGCGTGATTGCCTACGTCGTTGATCCTGCCGTTTTCGAGCACGATAACCGCGTCGGTGTCGCGGATGGTCTGCAGGCGGTGGGAGATGATTATGGTTGTCCGGCCCTTGGCGATGTGCCGGAGATTCTTAACCACGATCGCCTCACTCTCGGGATCCAGCGCGCTTGTTGCCTCGTCGAAGATGATGATGCGGGGTTCGCGCAGCAGGGCGCGTGCGATCGAAAGCCGCTGTTTCTGCCCGCCCGACAGGTTGACCGCGCCTTCCTCCAGCTCGGTGTCATAGCGTTTGGGAAGGTCCTGGATGAATTCGTCCGCGCCGGCCTGCCGCGCGGCCTCCACCACTTCCTCGAAGCTCGCATTGGGCCTGCCCATGCGGATATTGTCCTTGACGGTGCCGCGAAATAAGAATGGTTCCTGGGGCACGACGCCGGTCTGGGCGCGCAAATACGACAAATCCAGATCGCGAAGATTGTGGCCGTCAAAGCGGATTGCGCCCTCGCTTGGATAGTGCAGGCCTTGCAATAGCGCCGCCAAGGTGGTCTTGCCGGAGCCGCTCCGGCCCACGATGCCGATCATGCTGCCGGCAGGAATACGCAGCGAAACTTCCCGTAGCGCGGGATTCTCCATGCCGGGATAACGGAAAGTGACCTTGTCCATCTCGATCGCGCCGGACAAGGTGGGCGTCAGGCCCCGGCCCGCGGCCTCGCTTGGGCGATTCATGATCTCGCCCAGCATTTCCACCGACATGACGGTTTCCTGATAGCTGTTCAAAAGCCCTATGACTTGCAGCACGGGCGAAATCATGCGCGACGACAGCATGTTGAACGCCACCATGCCACCGACCGTCAAATGTCCGGCGAAGACAAGGAACGCTCCCACCACGACGATCGCGATGGTGAGGCCTTTTTCCATGAAACCGGAAAGCGTGCTGGCGGCAAGGTTGATCTTGCCCACCTGAAGATAGGTGCGCACCGATTGCGCGGCGGCAATTTCCCATGCGTCCCGCCGGCGCGACTCAAGATTGAGCGACTTCACCGTGCGCATTCCGTGAACGCTTTCCACCAGCAGCGACTGGCGCTCCGCCTCGGCTTGATACAGAAGGCGCAACCGGCGGCGATACGGGCCCAGCATGATCGCGATGGTGCCGCCCAAGAGCGCCGTCACTAAAATGACAATCAAGGTCAGCCATGCGCTGTACCAGATCATGAGCGGCAGAAAAATCACCAGCGCGGGCAGGTCCAGAAGGGTGGCCAGCAGGCGGCCGGTCAAAAACTCCCTGATCCGCGTTCCCTGCTGCATATGCTTGGTTACGACGCCGGCCAATGCGGTGTCGAAATAGCTGATCGGCAACGACAGCAAATGCTGAAACGTCAGCCGTGCAAGCCGGATATCGATGCGCGCGGCCATGCGCAGAACGAAGTATCCGCGCAGCCAGCTGAAAATCGCATCAAATGCGATGGCCAGGATAACTCCGACACTCATGACCACCAAGGTCGAGATGCTGAGATAGACCAGAACCCGATCGATGATGATCTGGAAAAAGATGGGCACCGCCAGCGCGAGCACATGCATCGCCAGGGCCGCCGCCGCCACGTTGCCCAGCAGGGATCGTTGCCGCCAGAATTCCGGCACGAACCAGCCCAGGCTGAATGGACGGTTGCCGTCGTCCAATCGATAGGATCGCTTGAGCAGGACAATTTCGCCCGTCCAATGCGCCGTGAAATCCGCGCGCGAAATCGGAAACGCCTTGATTTCCGGAATCAAGGGATTGGACAGGACTATCCGGTCCGCGTCATTTTCGGCTGACGGGATTTTTAGAACGATAAACCATGCGCCGCTGTCCACACGCACCAGAAAAGGCGCCACCTTTTGCAACCGCAGCAGGCCTGGCCAGTCGCTGTCATGCTTTGCGGCTTTCAGCCCTTCGCTTTGCGCGATCTTGACGATATCGGCCGCGCCGGGTTCGGCGTCCGTGCCGTAAAGTTGCAAAAGGCGGGTGAGGCTCAGGTCCAGTTGATGGTGCCGCGCAACCGTCACCAGCGCTTTGAAGCCGCTCAGCCTGGAGTCCGCAGCGCCGCCGTCCCCAGGGCGGGCCGGCACCGTGCTCGCCGCCTCTGGTCCCGAATCTGCTGTCACGGGAAAAGCGGCGGCTTTGCTGCTGCGGGTGAGGCCTGCGCCGGATCACTGGTTGGATTGTCGCGCGACGGCTTGGCGGAGGCGGCCTGCGCTTGATCGCGTGAGGCCTGCATCATTTTCGACAAAGTCTGCACGGTCTCCTGCATTTTTTCCGTAGCGCGTACGAATCCTTCGATGCTCATGATGGCGCGCTGGGCCAGCACCGCTTGAGGGCGGCCATTGGCATCCGTCTCGGTCGGAGAAAAAGTGACGAAATCCAGCCGGACCGTGCCCCCGATCACCGTTATTTTGCCGAGACCATCGAAAAAAACCTGGTTCATTTTGGGGAGCATGTCCATGTAATGTCTCTCTTTTTATCTCGCCCGCGCCGGGCGTTAAAGACGAAATAGATCGCCGGCAAGTGATTCCGTATACGGAAAGACCGGGCTTTTGCGGATCAGGCGGCTTCAATCTCGGAGTAACGTTAATTCTGGGCCAGCCCCGTCAACGCGCGACCTTCGTGTCTCCCTCCCGCCGCATGTTCATGATCGGCTCCAAGTCTCTCAATATTTGATCCTTCAAGAAATACCCATGTCCCTTGAGCACCCAGCTGAGCTCGGGGAACCCCTTGCGGAACATGCGCGCATTGTCGGTCGGCTTCATTTGCTGCAAGTCTTCCAGAAGGCTTGTGGAATCCTTCCGCATCAATCCAACGGGATAATAGTGCGATGTCAGCGATTTGCGGGAGTAGCGCTCATCGCGCACCAGATCCGCGCCATGGATAAGGTTGGGATGCCAGAACAGGACCGATCCCTTGCGCAGCGGCATGGGCTTTTTTTCTATACCGCTCTTGTCCCTGATGTCCTTTATGGCGGCGAGGAAATCGGTGTGCGCCGGATACTCCTTCTCGCCAATCCGCGGAAGCAGGTGTGAACCCGGATAGACAAAGAAGGGGCCGGAGTCGGGATGTATGTCTTCGAGCGCGAACCATCCGGCGATCAGCCGTCCATAGGGCAGGGTGTCGAGATACCAGCTATCCTGGTGGTCGATTGTTCCCACCGAACGGTCGAACAGCATGTCCTGCCAGGAAATGAAATGCGAGACGTCCGAAATCTGCATCAGGGCGTCGGACACCTTGGGATGATAGAGGATGCGCATCGCAGCTGAGCGGAGCGCCGGAAGATGCAGGTGCCAGGTGGGATTTTCCATCGAATCGATCAGGAAACCGCTTTCCGAAAGACTCGGCGTGATCCAGCGATGCACACTCTGGGAATAGTATACAAATTTCTTGCGTTTGACGCTTTCGAGGCCCGCCAGCACGGAATCGATAAAGGATTCGGGTATCAGATCTTCAAATACGACATAGCCCTGCTCAGCATAATGCTGCTTACAATCGTTCACATTGCCTCCAGCCGACGGCACATAAAATCGCGAGATTGCTCAATTATAAGGCCTGGCCTCTTGGCCGTCCACGCCTGACGTCAGACGCTGGCCCGGCATGGCCAAAAGGGCTTGTTGAACCGGTCTGAGGGGGTGCGGGTATTTGCGTGAGGGGGCCGGTCGCCCAGGGGGAGCTCAGCCTTGTCTGCTCGGGAGGCGATCCCCCCATGTTTTCCTGCAATTGTGACTATTAATCAGTAGACCGATGATCGGCCACTGCTTGCGGCGTTTCAGGTAGTGGCCTTGGCCAGCGCATCCACGACTCGGCCGACATCGGCCGGCGCCATGGCTGGAAACAGGGGAAGCGTGAGCAGACGGCCGCTGGCCGCTTCTGCCACAGGCGCAAGGCCGGCCGCATAGCCTCGTTGCCGGTAGAAGGAATGCAAATGAACGGGGGCATAATGCACATTGGCCCCGATGCCCTCCGCCCGCAGCCGGGCAAAGACGCGGTCGCGATCGATCCCGTCAGCCAGCTTTACGACATACAGATGATAGGCGTGGCTGCGGTCTTTATGGGTCTTGAGAGGCGTCGCCTGCGCCACATCGGCGAAGGCCTGGTCATATAGTCCCGCGATGCGCTGGCGCGCCGCCACCCAGCCGGATAGCCGGGCCAATTGCGCCATGCCCAGGGCGCACTGCACGTCGGGCAAGCGGTAATTGTAGCCCAGCTCGCGCATGTCATAGGCATGGGCGCCGCTTTTTTCCCGGCTGCGGTGATCGCTGTCGATGCCGTGATTGCGGAAACGGCGCATATGCGCCGCCATGCCGGCATCTTCCGTCAATGCCATGCCGCCCTCGCAGGTGGTGAGATGCTTCACCGGATGGAAGGAGAAACAGGAGATGTCGGCCAGGATACCGGCCTTGCGACCCTTGTAAGTCGCGCCGGGGGCGTGACAGGCGTCAGCGATCAAGGCGATGCCGCGATCCTTCGCTAGGGCGCGCAGGGCGTCATAGTCGGCCGGCTGGCCGGCATAGTCGACCGCCACAATGGCGCGGGTCTTAGGTGTTATTTTTTGCGCCACCGATGCGGGATCGATCAGCAATGTGTCGGGTTCGACATCGGCGAAGACCGGGACGCCGCCTTCGTAAACCGCGGCATTGGCGCTGGCGGCAAAGGTAATGGCCGGCGCGATCACCTCGTCGCCGGGCTTCAATTGGATCGCCCGCATCGCGGCATGCAGAGCGGCGGTTCCGGAATTGACCGCAACGCCATGCTGGGCGCCGCACCACTTCGCGAATTCATTCTCGAACTCGGCGACGCGCGGGCCGGTGGTCAACCAGCCCGAACAAAGGGCCTCGACCACCGCCTTGACGTCGGGGTCGGAAATCTCCTGCTTGCCGTAAGGCAGGAAGGGCAAGGTGGCGTTATCCTGTTCGGGACGATCAGGCATAGGACATGGCCAGCAGGGTCTGGAGACCATGCACGTCCAGTTTTTCCGGATTGCTGTCGCTGGAATAGGAGAAGCCATCCGGCACCGGCTTGCCGCCGCGATGCAGATAGGCGTCGCGCGCGCCATCGGCAAAACTCTGCAGGATGACGTAGCGGTCCTCGAGCTCGACGGTGCAGTGGGCGTCGTCGGCCGGGATCATGGTTTCGTGCAGTTTCTCGCCCGGACGGATGCCGATGATGCGCTGCTTATGGGCCGCGCTGACCATCTGGGCCAGTTCTGGCATGGTGCTGGAAGGGATTTTCGGAACGTAGATTTCGCCGCCCTTCATCATCTCCATGCTGGAAAGCACGAAATTTACGCCCTGGGTCAGCGTGATCCAGAAGCGGGTCATGCGCTCATCGGTGATCGGCAGGCTGTCGGCGCCGTCGGCGATAAGCTTTTTGAAAAAGGGCACCACGCTGCCGCGCGAGCCAAACACATTGCCGTAGCGCACCACCGAAAAGCGGGTGCCGTCGGCGCCCGCCAGATTGTTGGCGGCGACGAAAATCTTGTCCGACGCCAGCTTGGAGGCGCCATAGAGATTGATGGGATTGGCCGCCTTGTCGGTAGAAAGCGCTACGACCCTTTTGACACCGCAGCGCAGGGAGGCGCTGACGACATTTTCCGCCCCAAAAACATTGGTACGAATGCATTCGAAGGGATTGTATTCGGCGGTGGTGACTTGCTTCATGGCGGCGGCATGGACCACGAAGTCCACACCATTCAAGGCCAGTTCCAGCCGGTCGCGGTCGCGCACGTCACCGATGAAATAGCGGATGAAGGGGTATTTTTCGAGCGGGAACTCCTGCTGCATTTCGAACTGCTTGAGTTCGTCGCGCGAAAACACGATCAGCCGCTTGGGCTTGTATTGCGCGATCACCGTCTTGATGAAGTGCTTGCCGAAGCTGCCGGTGCCGCCGGTGACCAGCACGGTGCGGTTGTTGAGGTCCATCCAGGGCTGGGTGAAGTCGCGCAAAGGCGCGGGTGCGGCCGCGGATGGCGCGGCGGCAGGTGTGGGCAGGACAAGGGCGGGGGATGGGCTCATGATGGGTTTGTCCGGTTTGGCTGGACGCACTGTGGGACAAACAGGGTTAATGAAGCTGAAATAAAATCAGCGGGATTTCAGCAGTTAATGGGCGTTAAGAAATATGCCCGGTCACAAGCCATCCTGCGCTCTTTCGGTCCGCGACCCGGTCGCAGCTTGGAGGTCACGGCCTGATGCGGCAGGCCCGGATCGAGCCTCCCGCTTCCATTGACGGTCTAAGGCAAATCTGGTCTGCATCCCTCAAACTTTGGGCCTGAAAGTGAAAATCCTTATATCTGCCAGCAATTTCACCCCCGATCCGATTGGGGTGGGAAAATTCACAGGGGAGATGGCGGAGTGGCTTGCGGCCCGGGGCCATGATGTGCGCGCTGTTGTTGGCGCCCCCTTTTACCCTTACTGGAAGGTTGCCGAGGGCTATTCCGGCGCCCGCTATAAGCGGGAGCGCATCCGCGGCGTCGATGTGCTGCGCTGTCCGATCTATGTGCCATCGAAGCAGACCGGCATCAGGCGCCTGTTGCAGCATGCCACGCTGGCGCTAACCCAGACCCCGCCGCTTTTGGGCTGGGCGCTGGCTTGGAAGCCCGACCTGGTGTGGACGGTGATGCCAAGTTTCGCGGGTCTGCCGGGCGCGTTGCTCGCGGCCAGGCTGGCGCCCGCCCCCGCCATGCTCCACGTTCAGGACTGGGAAGTCGACGCCGCCTTCGGGCTGGGCCTTTTCAGGGCACCCCTGTTGAAGAAGCTCTTGTTGTGGCTGGAACGCCGGCTGGTATCGGCATTTTCCGCCGTCAGCACCATCTCGCCCCGCATGCTGGAAGGGCTGCAAGCCAAGGCGCCCGAACCCAAGAATTTCCTGTTCCCCAACTGGGTCGATACGGGACACATCCGCCCGCTTGAAGGCGTATCGCCCCTTCGCGCGGAGTTCGGCATCGCACCCGATGCATTCGTCACACTCTATTCCGGCAATCTGGGTGAGAAACAGGGCGTCGACGACCTGGTTTCCGTGGCGCGGCTGCTGGCATCCCGTTCCGGCTTTGTGATGATGATCGGCGGTGATGGCGTGGGCCGGGCGCGGTTGACATCGCTTGCCGCGGATCTCTCGAACGTGCGGTTTGTCCCGATTCAACCCCAGGAGCGGTTTAACGAATTCCTCGCCATCGCCGACGTGCATTTGATGCCGCAAAAGCCGAATGTTGCCGATCTCGTGATGCCTTCCAAGTTGCCGGCCATGCTGGCGAGTGGGCGGCCGGTGGTTGCGGGCGCGCTTGCGGGGACACAATTGGCAAATGAAGTTGCGGGTGCGGGCCTGGTTGTCGCGCCCGGTGATCCACAGCGGATGGCTGAAGCGATCGCCGCTTTGATGGACGATCCGGAGCGGCGCAGAATTTTGGGACAGGAAGCGGCACGGCGTGCCCGCGATCATTGGGACAAGGAAATGCTGCTTGCGAATTTCGAAACGATGCTTAAGACGCTGGTGAGGCCCGGCGCGCGGTAGTCATTTCCGCATAGGCCTGTTCCAGGTGGCTGGCCACCTGTTCCCAATCATATCGCCTGGCCAAACTCGCGGCGGCCGCGCCCATCGCCGAGCGACGCGCCGGATCGCTCAACAAGGCGTCGATCGCGGCGGCAAGTTTTCCGGCATCCACCGGGACCGACAGGCCGGCGCCGTGGGAGACGATCTCCGGCGCGATCTTGACATTTTCAGACACTATGGCGGGGCAGCCGGCGGCCATTGCCTCCATGGCACTGATCCCGAAATTTTCGGTGTGGGACGGCAACACGAAGACTTGCGCGGCTTGCAGTGCCGCGAGCTTTTCGCCGGCATGAATCATGCCGGTAAAGATCACGCGATCCCGCAATCCCGCCGTTTGTAAAATCTTTTCAAGCAGAGGCTTTTCATTGTCTTGATCGGGGCCTGCAATCACAAGCGCCGCGCTCGGATGCCGCGCCGCCATCATGCAGAAAGCCTGTACCAGGTTCGGCAAGGCTTTGACGCTGGTCATGCGCCCCATCCACAATATGATGTCTTTTCCGGCCAGTCCGTAGCGGGAGCGAAACCCCGCCGTGTCGCTGCTTTGAAGATAAAGGTCCACGGCGAGCCCCGCGGGAACGATGTAGGCCGGGTTCGAAAGATGAAGAAAGGCGGTCGCGTCCCGCTCGCCTTGTGTGGTGAAAATCAGTCCCGCCGCCCGGCACAGGGTGTCCCGTTCGACCAGAAATTCATAGATTCGTTTTGCGCGCCGCCGTTCTTGTTTATGGAACAAGACCGGCTCCAATGCGCCATGTGGCTGCACGCAGTATGGCACCTTGGCGCGGTGCGCCAAACGGGCGGCGAATGCCTGAGGCAGCCGGTACAGCATGTGAATATGCACCAGGTCGTATTTGGGAATCTCTGAATAGAGGGCGCGAATAAGCGGTGAGGAAAATGTCAAGGGACCCGCTGCGAACAAGCGCGCATCAAAGCCGGGCGAATCCGCGAGGGCCGTCCCGTTCAGCGACTGGCGATTCAAACTGAAGAGGGATACATGGTGACCGCGGGCCGCCAGCGCTTCGCACATGGACACGGTCAGGGCGGATGTCCCCCCCGCTTCCCGGTCCAGCCGGTGAATAACATGTAAAATCCGCATCGATCGTCTGTATCAGGTTGATATCAAGATATATTATCTCCAACCCCTTGTCTTCCAATGCCGCCCTGCCGCTTCAACGGAGATAGAGTTGGCGGACGGAGAGCCGGCTTTAAGCGGATGGGCGGCGGACCGGGGCAGGGGATGTTTGGGCGGCCAGCGCCGCAAGGTGGTTTGATTGAATTGGCAGTTGTTCTGGGTCCGGCTGAAAAAGTTGAAGGCAATTGCCGGCGTTTACGCCTATCGAAAGGCATTTCTGTCGCATCGGGTGGCACCGGCTATCGAACACGAGACCGTGTTGCAGGGGCTTTGCCTGGACTTTGTGATCGATGTCGGTGCCAATCGCGGCCAATTCTCGCTGGTTTGCCGTGAGCTCTATCCCAAGGCGGCGGTTGTCGCCTTTGAGCCGCAAGACGGACCGGCATCGGTTTACCGCGCGTTGTTCACAGGCGATACCCGTGTTCGCCTTCATGTAAACGCGCTGGCGCCGGTGCGCGGCCGTCTGACGATGAATATTTCGGCTCGAGACGATTCTTCATCTCTCTTACCCATCTCCGAGGCACAAATCGATAATTTTCCCGGAACCCAGGCGGTTGGCGTGCGCGAAGTGACAGCCGGTCCCTTGGGGGATTTTGTCCAGGTTTCCGAATTCGGCAGCCGGTGTCTTCTGAAAATCGACGTTCAAGGGTTCGAGTTGGAGGTATTGAAAGCCGCGGATTCGCTGCTCCACGGGTTTCAATGGATTTACGTCGAGTGTTCCTTTGTGCCGCTGTATGAAGGCCAGGCGCTGGCGCCCGAAATCATCGCCTGGCTGGCGGACCGGCATTTTTCTCCGGCCGGTCGGTTCAATGCGATGTACACGCGCGACGGTGGGCTGCTCCAGGCGGATCTGCTGTTCAGGCGCAACGCGCCGAACTGACCGGCCGGCTTTGCGGCCAAGCGGGTTGGGTGAATCGCCAAAACCGCGCGCTCCAGGGTCTTAACGCCTGTCCGCCCCGGCAGTTCGGACAGAAAAATGGAAATCTCTTATAAAACAGTGAGTTAGGGCGAAGGTTTGCTTGGATTTGGCCGCGTATCATGGTATCCGGATTTGGGCTGCGTCTCTCAGCCTCTTTCCACGAGGGTTTAAGACGTCCGTGAACAAGAAGGCCCCAAATTTTAAAACCAAGGCGATGTTCGACGAATTGCTTCCCGGTGATGTCCCGAAGGCGCCCGGGCCCCGTATTTCTTTTCATGAATTCCAGACCGCCTATTTGGGCCAATGGCGGCGCATGCGCAAATTCCTGCTTATCGGTCTGCCCATCGCTTTCGTCCTGGCCGTTTTGGGCTTGCATCTCTTGGGGCGCAAAACCTATCTCGCCGAGATGACCATCGCGCCGAATCGGATCGTCAATTCCGCGGGCGAGGCGGGCGCCGGTGGGCTTTCCTCTCTCATCGGCTTGCAGGGAATGACCGACACCCAGTTTGACTTGTATCTATCGACCCGCAACAGCAATCTTCTCGCGGTCAGGTTGATGGCGACGCCCGGTATCCCCCAGAGGATTTTTGACAATCTTTGGGACAAGGAGGCCAAGGTGTGGCGTCCGCCGCCGGGCCCGTTTGCCGGCTTCAAGCGCAGTATCAGCAGCGCTCTCGGATTCGTGCCTTGGGTGCCTCCCACTTCGGGGGACGTCTCGGAATTTTTGGCGAAGTCCATCAAAGTCGGGACGGATAAGCGCTCGCTGATTACCCGCATAGAATTCTCGAATC
>CBHTTW010000052.1:0-11895 GCA_966096025.1 uncultured Alphaproteobacteria bacterium
CCCTTGCTGTCCATGCCGCAGCCATGGCCATGCACCAGGGGGATCACGCCGTCGATATCGGGATAGTTGTCCAGCAAGCCGCTCTTATCCACCTCGCGCGCGATAATGCGCGCCACGGTGGCGGAACAATTCACGCTGGTAAGAATGCCGAGATAATTGCGGGTGCCGAACTTGCCATTGGCGCGGCGATAGCCCTGGAAGGTGGCGCCGGAAAGCGGCGCGGGATCGCGGGCATCGACCTCGAACTGATAGTCGCGGTCCACGGCATGAAAGCCGATATTGTGTTCATGCACCCAGTCGCCCGGCGCGATGTCCTGATTGGCGAAACCGATGATCTGGCCGAACTTCAGCGCCGGCTCATCCTTCCCAATGGGCCGCACCGCCGCCTTGTGGCCCGGCGGGATGCGCCGGAGGATCTTCACATCATCGACAATGTCGCCCGGGGACAGGCCCGCCACCGCGACCACCACATTGTCGCTTGGATGCAGGCGCAGGAAAGAGGCCATGAAAACTCCCAAAAATTCGCGGGCCCACTTATAGTCCAAAGGCCTGCCGGGAGCGCAACAAAATGAGCCGCCGCATCTGCTTTGCCTTGGACCTGGTCGATGACGCGGCCAAAATCGCGGAATATGAGCAATTCCACCGCCCCGGCGGGGTCTGGCCGCAAATCGTCGACGACATTCATGCCCAGGGCATCGAAGGCATGGAAATCTGGCGCAGCGGCGACCGCATGATGATGATCGCCACCGTGGCCGACGACTATCCCCGCGCCCGCACCATCCCGCCGCAATATGATGAATGGGAAGCCCTGATGTGGACCTTCCAGAAGGCCCTGCCCCATGCCGCGCCGGGCCAGAAATGGGTGCCGATGACGCAGATCTTCGATCTGTCGCAGCAGAAAGGCGCCTAACGGCAGAAGGGCTCGGCTCCCATCACCGACTTGATTCCGCCCACGATCATCTTCCGGTAGGCAACCGAACCGGGGAATACGGAATCGTCGTTTGCGAATATGCCGGCATCATGTCCCAAGGTGGTCGCCCATACCTTGCCGCCGTCATAATACTGGCACCAGGCGACCGGATGGAAGGAACCGTGGCCCGGCATTTGCCCGACGACATAGGGATAACGCGGATTGGCAGGGCCGACCGGTGCCAGTTTTTCGCCGCTGCCCGGAGGCCAGGATTTCTCGTCTACGGTCGCCAGAAACCGCACATGGGTGGGAAAGGGAATGAGATTGTACCACTCGTCCTTGAAGCGCCACCGCTTGGCCAGTCCCTTGGTCGAAACATCCTTATCGTCGATGATTTCGACATCGCCTTCGCGAAACTGGCCGTGATTGTAGAAGTTCGCGCCACCGAGCAGGCCTTCATAATAGGGCCAGTTGTAAAGCGTGCCGAAGGCATTGTGGATCGCGACAAAGCCGCCGCCGGCGCGCATATATTGCCGCAACGCCGTCTTGGCGCCGTCGTCCAGGATATCGCGCGACGGGCTGAAGAAGATCACGGCATGATAGCCGTTGAGATCGGTCATCTCTTTCATGTCTTCGGTATAATCCAGCCGCCAGCCATTCTCGGCCGCGATCTTCAGCATCTCGCGGTGCACCACATTTTTGGCATCCAGAGCGGGATTGATCCCGGGCGGCAGCGTTGGTCCCAGATTGGCATGCCGGTACCCGCCCGTTTTGGTGTAGACCAGCACACGCATTTGCGCCGATGCAGGCCGAGGCCAATCGTGAAAGCATTTCGGGTCGGTACCACGGCAAACGCCATAGTCCATGTCCCCCAGCCGGTCGTTTATCGGGCCGCCGGGATTTCCGGTTTGGGCCGGCGCTGCGACGGTGAAAGCGACGACACTTGCCGCGGCCAGAAAAATCCTGCGCAACATCACACCCCTCCCATGGCGACTCGGCCGATGATAGCGGCCCGTCGACGCACAGGGAATTGGGTCACAGTACCTTGAATCCCGGTCCAGCCGCTCCATCACGCCCGTGCGCGCAATGCCGAAGCCGGGCCTATGAGGCAAGAAACTGCGTCACAACTTCCTTGTCGGCCTTGGCGCGATACAGCAGAAGGAACAGCAGCCCACAGATCATGGTTATGCCGGCAGATATCAGGATGGCGGGGGTGAAGGAATGAAACTGCTGGAAAATCACGCCCATGAGAATTGGCGAACCAACCCCGCCGACATTGCCGACAAAATTGACGAAGCCGCTGGCGAACCCCGCCCCTCTGCGGCCTGATAGCTCGGCCGGTATAGACCACATCGGCCCCAAGATCGACATCACGAAGGCGTAGCCAAGCGACATTGCGGTGACCGAGGCATACAAATCCGAAACATTCACCGCAACCACCAGCGCGGCAGAGCCAATCAGAAGCCCGCCAAATATGACCATTCGGCGCGCCGAACCCGAATCCATGCCGCCATCGGTCAGCGCGCGCACCAGCCGGCCGGCGCCGAGCACTGTAAACAGGGCGAAGATATACGGCTCCATCGCCATGATACCCATCTGTTTGAACGACATATGGTACTGGTCGATGAGGTAGGTGGGATACCAGGTGAGGAACAGGAAGTTGATGAAATCCAGGCCAAAGTTCGCCATGCCGACCGCCCAAAGCGACGGGCGGCCCAGCAACATGCGGATATATCCCTTGGGCAAGGGGGAATCGTCTTCCGGAATCTGGTCATGGCGAATCCAGGCAAGTTCCTCCGGCGAGACACGCGGGTCATCGGCGGGATCATCCTTGGTATAGATATAGAAAAACGTTCCCAATATTCCCGCGACCAGACCGGTCACGATGAAAGCGGCCTTCCACCCCCAGAACGCGATGATGAAGGCGACAATGGGCGGCGCCACGGCCGCGCCGACGACCAATCCCAGATTTTGAAGCGACATGGCCTGCGCGTATTCGATCCGCGGGAACCACCGGCTCATCAGAACGGACGCAGCAGGCCAAGTCACAGCCTCGGCAATGCCGAACGGAATGCGAAAGAAAACCAAGGCGGCGAAGGATGTCGCCAAGGTCGTCAAGGCCAGAAGAATGCACCACAGCCACAGGGCATAGAGATAGGTCAGGCGTGGGCGCAGCCATGCCGCAACCATTCCCGCAGGAATCTGGGCAATCGCATAGGACCAGGAAAAGGCGCTGAGAACCAATCCCAGTTGCGTCGGGGACAGATTCAATTCCTGGCGAAGGACGGGGGCGGCGACCGAGAGATTCGTGCGATCCAGGTAGCTCACGGTTGCGATCAGAAAGACCGCAAACATGACCTTCCAGCGGATATTGGTTCGGATTGCGTTCATTTTATCTCTTCCCCCCGAAAGACGCTGTTGAAAGCTGTTCTGCTGTTATCGCGCACGGATCAGGGCGCGTTCGCCGCTTCCGCCATTTTATCCACCGCCGCCTGGAAGCTCTTCTGACGGGCTTCGCGCGCCGCCGCCTGGGCTTGGGCATCACCCACCGGCGTCTGGTTCCACATCAGGGTATAGACGATCCGGGAATGGGTCGCGTCCACCGCCTCGACCCCCATGGTGCCGTGATAGAAAATCGGCGTGTAGGGCTGGGCGTATGTGTAGGACAAAGGGGTGCGCGCCACGGCGATTTCCACTGTCGGCGTGGTGCCGACCATCACGGTGCGCACCGAGCCCACCTCGCCCTTGCCGGAGTCGATGGTGCAGCCCTTGAGGCGATCCAGAAACCGGAGAATGCCGCACCAGTCATGGCCGCCGATGCGGTCCCAGGTGATTGCCGCCGGCTTGTTTGAGTTGGCGCTGAAAGTCAGGATGGTCCAGTCCGCGGGCTGCGGAGTCTGGGCCTCAGCCATGGTCATGCCGAACGCCATAAATGCCGCGGTTGCCAAAATCCTTTTCATTGTTCCTCCTCCTTGTTGGTTCATAACATTTTGAATTCGGGGTCCAGGCGTTCCTTCACTGCCGCTTCGTTGAGTTCGATACCGATACCGGGCGCATCGGGCACCGGCAGGAAGCCCTCGGCGTCCAGCCTCACCGGCTCGCACAATTCGGTGAAGGCCTTGTTCTGATAGTGGGTGAATTCCTGCACCAGGAAATTGGGGATCACGCCGCAGATATGGGTGATCGCCAGCGTACCCAGCGGCGTGCACACGCCATGCGGCGCCACCGGCACGTTATAGGTCTCGGCCATGTTGGCGATCTTCATGCCCTCGAACAGCCCGCCCGCCTTGGTGAAGTCGGGCTGGATGATCGACAGCGCCTGTTTCTCCAGGAACGGGCGGAAGCCGTAGCGGGTGTAGATATTCTCGCCCGCGGCGATCGGCACCCGCGTGTTGTTGCGGATGCGCAGCATGGATTCGACATTGTCGCTGGGCACCGGCTCTTCCACGAACAACGGACGGTAGGGCTCGATCTGGTGGCAGATCTGGATGCCGGTCTCCAGATCATAATGGGCATGGCATTCCAGCCCGACCTCGACTTCCTTGCCCAGGCCCTTGCGGAAGCCGGCGAAGAAATTGACCACGTCATCGACCTGATCGTTGGTCATGTGCAGGTGATAGGGCCGCGTGGGTTCAAAGCCTTTCTTGATCGACCAGCTGTCGTCGGAATAATCCAGCCCGACCTTGAGCACCCGCGTCTTGGTCTCGGCCAGAATCCTGCGTCCCTCATCGGGATTGGCGGCATGCAGATAGACCGGCACGCGGTTTCGCATCTTGCCGCCCATCAGATGATGGATGGGAAGCCCGAAAGCCTTGCCCGCCAGATCCCACAACGCCATCTCCACGCCGCTGACCGCGGTGAGATAGGGGCCGCCTTGGCCGTGGACGAACATCACCGAAGGCGCGCCAGCCAGATTGATTTTGTGATAGCCCCAGAAGTCCGCCAGGATGCCTTGGATATCCAAGGGATCGCGCCCCTTCAGCATCACATTGAAGTTGTTGTTGATGATATATTCGGTGCCGACGGAGTCGACACACTCGCCGGTGCCGGTCAGCCCCTCCTCGGTATAGACGCGCACAAAGCGGCTGTTGAAGCCGTTCTTGAGGCGGATGGCGCGTACCTCGCGAATTTTGAGCTTGGGGGCGCGGCTGGTGCCTGCGGCTTTGGCATCGGACAGCAGCGCCGCATAGAAACCCGCACCCAGAAAAGAACGGCGATCCATTGGCCCCTCCCGCATTGTTTGCCGCGACTAAAGCATGGGAGAATTGGTAGCGCTAACGATTTTGCTTGCTTGACCGCACCGACAGGTGATTATTCCAGCAAACTCCTGGGAGGGATAATCATGAAAGTTCTGGTGCAGGCGGCGGCGCTCGCCTTCGCAATTGCAACACCGGCGATGGCGCATCAAGGCTTCGTCCCGCGCGAGGAAGTGATCCACAACTCGCCGGAATGGAAGGGCGAGCGCTTCCCCGACGGCCGCCCAAAGGTGCCCGATGCCATCCTGGACCGCATGAAAAGCGTCACCATGGAGGAAGCCTGGGCGACCCTGCGCTTCGCCGGTTATGAGCAGCAGTACGAAGACGGCTGGCAAACGCTCTTCGGAGACAAGATCATGGTGGGCCGGGCCTTGACCTCGACCTGGATTCCGGGCCGGCTGGATCTGCAAAAAGTGATCGAAGCCGACGGCAAGGTCGACGGCCGCAAGGGCGGGCCCAATGCCTGGCCGGTGGACATGCTGCAGCAGCGCGACGTCTATGTCAGCGACCATTTCGGACTGAAGGTTGGCGGTCCCTCCATCGGCGACAATGTCGGCAACGCGATTTATGCCCGCTCGGGCAGCGGCGTCGTCTATGACGGGGCCTTGCGCGACATCAATGGCCTCAAGGAGCTTCCCAACTTCATCTCCTATTACCGCTCCTATGATCCCTCCCATCATTATGGCCGCATCGGCGATGAGGGGCGTCCGCTGAACTCCACCATGGTGGCGATCAACGGCCCCACCCGGATCGGCCATGCCGCGGTGATGCCGGGCGATGTGGTGCTGGGCCGCGATGGCGGGGTGATGTTCATTCCCCCGCAGCTGGCCGAGAAAGTGGTGCAGGATTCCGAGCACACCCGCTTGCGCGATACCTTCGGCCACTTGCGGCTCAGGGAGCAGAAATACACCGCCGGCGAGATCGACCGCGGATGGACGCCGGCCATCGAAGCCGATTTCGTCCAATGGATGAAGGACAATATCGACAAGCTGCCGGTCGTCCGCGCCGCGGTGCAGGAATATATCGACACGCTGGAGAAGCGGGCGAAGCGGTAATCAGGCCTTCGTCACCGCCTGCGCAATCAGGTCGCTCACCAAATTCATCGGATGCGGCCTGACCGCCGACGCATAAAGCGTGGTCAGCACCACGCAGATGGTGCCGGTGTCGGGATCGGCCCAGGAAAGCGTACCGGTCGAACCATTGTGCCCAAACGTGCGCGGGCCGCAGCCGGGTGAGCCAACACTGGGCGGCAGATCGAAACCCAATCCGCTGGCCTTCACGCCGGCAGGGCTCTGATTGGTGATCATCAAGGCTTCGGTGGCGGGCTTGAGAATTTTGCCGCGCTTGTCCAAAAATTCGCGATAGAAACGCGCGACATCGGCGGCCGACCCCAGCGCCCCGCCCCAGGGCGCGCCCAGATTGCGCCAATAAGCGCTGTTCCAGTTCCAGCTATCCCAGCTTTTCTTGCCCGCTTCCGTCATGGCGGGCGCGGCCTGGCTTGGCACGGTGGTTGTGTTGGCGCGGCCGCGCAGGCCGTAAGCCGTGCGGCTCATGCCCAGGGGGCGATACACACGCTCGTCCATGATGTCGGCAATGGGCTTGCCGGTGATCTTTTGGGCGATTTCCGACGACAGAAGAATGCCCATGCTGGCATAGGAATATTTGGAGCCCGGGGCGAATTTCAGCGGCGCCTTGATCGCACCGTCGCGATATTCGGCAAGCGACGCATGATGCTCACGCAGCATCTCGTCATTGCCCAGCATATCGGGCAACCCACCGGTATGGGTGAGAAGGTGACGTATCGTGATGGCTTCGCGCCCCTCCCCGGTAAAAGCGGGGAAGAATTTGGTCACCTTGTCGTCCAGGCTGAGCTGCCCGGAATCCACCAGGGTCATCACCGCCGCCGCCGTCATCGGCTTGGTGATGGAGGCAAGCAGGAAAACCGGCTCGCTGCCCTTGGCGGTGCCGAAATTGCGCGCGAACTGCAGGCTGGCACCCTGGCTCACCAGGATGGAGGCGCCTTGCACCCGGCCATCGGCGATCCAGCCATCCATCAGCTTGGCGGCCTGTTCCAGCTTGACCTTGTCCCAGCCGGGCGCGGCCTGGGCGGGCAAAGAACTGGCGATCATGCTGGCTCCCGTGGCTTTGAGAATGTCCCTGCGGTTCATCCGGCTTCCCTCTTATTGTGAGAACAGTCCTAGCATGGCCATCCAAAACACGCATCGGTCGATAGCGTGTTTGGCTTGGACCGGGTAGAAGCCTGCCCGTACTTTGCCGGAAATTGCGCAATATTCAGGAGAGATGCATGAGCAAGTTATCGCCGCAGGAAATGGCGAAAATCCTGGCCAAGGGCCTGTTGTCCTTTCCGGTCACGCATTTCGACAGGAATTTCCAGTTTCAGGAAGGCCCCTATCGCGAACATTGCGCCTGGCTGCTGGGCTTTAAGCGCCTCACGGGGCTTTTTGCCGCCGGCGGCACAGGCGAGTTCTTCTCTCTCACACCGGCCGAAGTGGCGACGGTAGTGGGCGCGGCGGTGAAAGAGACCGCCGGCCAGACCCCGGTGATCGCCGGTTGCGGCTATGGCACCGCCATCGCGGTGGATCTGGCCAAGGCTGCCGAGAAGGCGGGCGCCGACGGGCTGCTGCTTTTGCCGCCCTATCTGATGGTGCCGTCGCAGGAAGGGCTGATGGCCCATGTCGATGCGGTGTGCAAAGCCACCTCCATCGGCGTGATCGTCTATAACCGCGACAATGCCATCCTGAGCGAGGACAGTCTGGCCAAACTGTGCGACCGCAATCCCAATCTGGTCGGCTTCAAGGACGGCGTCGGCGACATCGAATTGATGATGCGGGTCTATGCCAAGATGGGCGACCGGCTCACCTATGTCGGCGGCCTGCCCACGGCAGAGACCTTCGCGCTTCCCTATTTGGAAATGGGTGTCACCACCTATTCCTCCGCCATCTACAATTTCATGCCCGAATGGGCGCTGGCCTTTTATGACGCGGTGCGCGCCAAGGACCATGCCAAGGTGATGAAGGGGCTGAAGGAATTCGTCCTGCCCTATATCGCCATCCGCAACGAGAACAAGGGCTATGCGGTTTCCATCGTCAAGGCGGGCATGACGGCCATCGGCCGCTCGGCCGGCCCGGTTCGCGCGCCCTTGACGGAATTGACCCCGGACCAGTTCTCGCGCCTGAAACGGCTGATCGACACCGCCAAGCCGGTTTAAGAACGCGGATTTTCCAGCTATAGGGTGCGCCATGACGGGCGCATCCTTCTGGTCGCAATTCGAGCTTCGGCAGCTTCGCTGTTTTGTCGCCGCCGCCGAGGAACTGCATTTCGGCCGCGCCGCGGCGCGCATGAACATGACCCAGCCGCCGCTGTCGCGGCAGATTCAATTGCTGGAACATGTTCTGGGCGTGCGGCTGCTGGACCGCACCAGCCGCGCCGTCAAGCTGACCCCGGCGGGCCGCGTGTTTCTGCTCGAAGCGCGCCGCATTCTGCGCCTGACGGAAAGCGCCGCCCTGGCCACCCGCCGCATCGCCAGCGGCGAGGCCGGCACCATCACCTTGGGCTTCACCGCCGCCAGCGGTTACAGTTTTCTGCCGCGCCTGCTCCTGCAGCGCGCCTCGCATGCCCCCAATATCGACGTGGCGCTGAAGGAAATGGTTTCCAGCGAACAGGTGGAAAGCCTGCTTACCGGCCGGATCGATGTCGGCCTGCTGCGGCCGCCGGTGACGCGCAACGAATTTTCGATCCTGAAAGTCGCCAGCGAGAGGCTGGTGGCCGCCCTTCCCGTCGGCGACCCGCGCATCGCCGAGGCGACCCTGACCCTCAAGCATTTCGACCGCCAGCCCCTGATCATGTATGCCGCCGAAGGGGCGCGCTATTTCCATGACATGCTGACGACCTTGTTCGAGGCCGAAAAATCCGCACCCATCACCATCCAATCCCTGAGCCAGATTCACTCCATGCTGGCTCTGGTGCGCGCCGGCATCGGCGCGGCGCTGGTGCCGGAAGCCGCCATGTCGCTGCATTTCGACGATGTGCATTTCCGCCCGGTGGAAACCCAGCCCGAAGCCCCTGTCGAGCTATTTGCCGCCTGGCGCAGCGAAAACGACAATCCGGCGCTGGGCGCCTTTCTGGACCTGTTGCAGCCGCAGTCGGTCCAGGGCCTGGAAGAAGCCTGAAGCGGATTGATGCTAAGGGCGCATTGATCGCTTGAACCTTTGGCTTGGACGCGCCAAGCTGCCGCCAATAAAATCTAAGTGCCTGTTTTTGGCCAATAAGGCCGTTTCAACGGCTACCTTCGGGGATGGAGCGAGCATGACGGACACAACCGCGGACACGCGCAACAGCCATATCCGCTTCTGGATCGTCGCGGTCCTGTTCATCGTTTCCTCGATCAACTATGCCAGCCGCGCCACTCTCTCTTTCGCGGCCGTGCCGCTGGCAAAAGAAATCGAAGTAAGCACCGTGCAGTTGGGCTTCATCTTCTCGGCCTTCGCCTGGTCTTATGCCATCGCCCAAATTCCGGGCGGCGCCTTGCTGGATCGTTATGGTTCGCGGCCGGTCTATCTCTGGTCCATCACTTTGTGGTCCATCTTCACGGGCCTGCAGGCTTTCGTGACCTGGCTGGGTTTTGTGCCGGTGCTGATCAGCCTGTTCATGCTGCGCCTGATGCTGGGTTTTTCCGAAGCGCCTTCCTTCCCCGCCAATGCGCGCATTGTCGCCAACTGGTTTCCCAATGCCGAACGCGGCACCGCCAGCGCCATCTTCAATTCCTCGCAGTATTTTTCCCTGGTCGCTTTCGCGCCCCTGATGGGCTGGCTGGCGCAGGATTACGGCTGGCGCAGCGTCTTTCTCGCCATGGGCGGCATCGGCCTGCTTGCCGCCGCTTTGTTCTGGTCGATCGTGCAATCGCCGTCGCGCCACAAGCATATCAGCAAGCACGAATATGATTATATCGAGAAGAATGGCGCGCTGGTAAATCTGGACCGCCCCGCCGCCGCCGCGCAACCGATTCGCTGGGGCATTGTCGGCCAGCTGTTGGCCAATCGCATGTTGTTCGGCATCTACCTGGCACAATACAGCATCACGGCCCTGACCTATTTCTACGCCACCTGGTTTCCCATCTATCTGATCAAGGCGCGCGGCATGAGCCTGGCCGGCGCGGGCTTTGCTTCGGCGGGACCGGCCATTGCCGGATTTGTCGGCGGCGTGCTGGGCGGAGTGTTGTCCGACTATCTGCTGAAACGGGGCATGCCGCTGTCATCCGCGCGCAAGATTCCCATTCTGCTGGGACTGGTGATTTCCTGCAGCATTCTGGTCTGCAACTATACCGACAGTCAGGGCTGGATCATGTTCTTCATGTCCATCGCCTTCTTCGGCAAGGGCGTGGCGGCGCTGGGCTGGGCGGTGATGAGCGATGCCGCGCCGCGCGAGGCCACCGGCTTGGCCGGCAGCGTCTTCAACCTGTTCGGCAATCTGGCAGGTATCTTCACCCCCATCGGGATTGGTTACATCCTGGCCGCCACCAACAACAATTGGGACATGGCGCTGATCTTCGTATTCGCGCATTCTCTGGTTGCGATGGTTGCCTACGGCTTCATCACCGGCGAAATCAAGCGCGTGGCTCTGAAAACAGCCTGAGGATTCCATGTCCAAGCAAGTGACCGGCGCGCCGCGCGTCACGGAGATGAAAGTCATTCCCGTGGCGGGACAGGACAGCATGCTGCTGAACCTGTCGGGCGCGCACGCCCCCTATTTCACCCGCAATCTGGTGATCCTCACCGACAGCGCCGGTAACACCGGGGTGGGCGAAGTGCCGGGCGGCGAGAAAATCCGCCAGACCCTGGAAGATGCCCGCGACCTGGTGATCGGTGTGGGTCTGGGGGCTTGGAACAATGTTCTCAGCACCGTAGGCCGCCGTTTCGCCGACCGCGATGCGGGCGGGCGTGGGCTTCAGACGTTCGACCTGCGCACCACGGTGCACGTTCAGGCGGCGTTGGAATGCGCACTTCTGGACCTTTTGGGCCAGCATCTGGAGGTGCCGGTCGCGGCACTATTGGGTGAAGGCCAGCAGCGCGACCGGGTGGAGATGCTGGGTTATCTCTTTTTCATCGGCGACCGCAAAAAGACCAACCTGCCCTATCGCCACGACCAAAAGGGCGACGCCTGGACCCGGGTGCGCGACGAAGAGGCACTGACGCCGGATGCGATCGTGCGCACCGCCGAAGCCGCCTATGAGCGCTATGGCTTCAACGATTTCAAACTCAAAGGCGGCGTGCTGACGGGTTCCGAGGAAATCAAATCCATCGAAGCGCTGGCGAAACGCTTTCCCAAGGCGCGCATCACCCTGGACCCCAACGGCGCCTGGTCGCTGAAGGAAGCCATCGGGTTGTGCAAGGGCCGCGGCGATATCCTGGCCTATGCCGAGGACCCGTGCGGCGCCGAAGGCGGCTATTCGGGACGCGAGATCATGGCCGAGTTCCGCCGCGCCACCGGCCTTCCCACCGCCACCAACATGATCGCCACCGACTGGCGCCAGATGGTGCATGCCATCGACCTGGGCTCGGTCGATATTCCCCTGGCCGATCCGCATTTCTGGACCATGCGCGGCAGTGTGCGCGTTGCGCAGATTTGCGCCGACCGCGACTTGCGCTGGGGCAGCCATTCCAACAATCATTTCGACGTCTCGCTGGCCATGTTCACCCATGTTGCGGCGGC
>CBHTTW010000053.1:0-11655 GCA_966096025.1 uncultured Alphaproteobacteria bacterium
CAATATCTCGTTGGATCCAGCATGCACCATGATCGGCGGAAAGCCGGTAAAGGGAGCATAGGCGGGGGAGGCATAGGCATCGCAGGGATTGGATTTGCGCAAATAGTGCCGCGCCGAAACGAACAAAGTTTCCCAATCCAGCACCCCGTCGCATTTGCGGTTGTGCAGAATCGAAAGACCGGAAAGGGAAAGGTCGGCCCAGGGCGACAAAGCCAAAATCCCGCCCGGCATCGCCAGGCCGGCATTGCGGATCGCCAGCGCCAGCGAAAAGGCCAGACCGCCGCCGGCCTCGTCACCCGCCAGGATCACCGAGGAACCGGCAAATCCCGCGGCCAGCAGCGCGCGGTAAGCGTCGACCCCGTCACGCACCGCGGCGGGAAAAAAGCCTTCCGGCGCCAGCCGGTAATCGACACTGAAGGCGCCGATGCCGCAGGCTTCCACCAGCCTGCTGATCAGCGGCCGGTGGCTTTGCGGCGAACCGGCGATAAAGCCGCCGCCATGGAAATACAGGATGACCCGGCCGTCGCGGCTTGCCCCGACCCATTCGCCCTCGATGGCGCCCAGCCTGGCTTGGGTAAACGCCATGCCTTCGGCGGCCACGCCGAAACGCGCAAACAGCGTGTCATAGCGGGCGCGCAGCTCTTCGAGTGCGGGAACCTTGCCGTGACTGTTGTGCGACCAGAATGCCATCAGATGCCGAAGCAGTGCTTCGTCGGCGATTCTAAAAAGATCGAAAGCAAAAAAATAGGGGCCTCCGTCGGAGGCCCCTATTTTCACTTCAAGACGATGCTCACTAGGCGGCCCTGGCGCCTTCGATGGTAGTGAGGCTGGGGGCGTTGATGGTGATGCGGCGGGGCTTCTTTTCCTCCGGCACGATACGCTCCAAGTCGACATGCAGCAGGCCGTTCTCCAGCCGCGCCGCCTTGACCTCGACATGCTCGGCAAGCTGGAAGCCGCGCTCGAAACTGCGGCCCGCGATACCCTGGTGCAGCAGGGAGGTAGCAGGTGTTGCGGTTTGTTCGCGCTTGCCGGTAACGGTCAGGACGCGATCCTTGACGTCGACCGAAAGGTCCTTCTCGGCAAAGCCGGCGACCGCCAGGGTGACGCGATAATTATTTTCATCGCTGCGCTCGATATTGTAGGGCGGGTAGCCCTGCTCCGAGGCAGACTCCAGAAGGCCGATCAAACGATCAAAGCCGACGGTGGAACGGAAAAACGGGGAATAGTCGATACGCATGGAACAACCTCCTGAAAAGCGTTGCGGTTCAGCCCCGCCATTTGCTGCGCGGGGCATGGAACCGGCCCCGAATGGCGGCCGGCGCGCTTTATTTGGGGGCGAAAACCCCTTGTTCAAGCCCCTTTCGGGGGCTTGAAAATCCGGGTTAAGTGCCTAGCGAACCTGCCGATTCATAAAAATGATCCCCGCCGCCACGCTGTTTGACCCCATGCCCATCAAGGCCGTCGGCGCCACTTTGCGCGCCGCCCGTTTCGAGCCCGCGCCCGATGTCCCCGCGCGCGGCGTGTGCGTGCTTTTGAACGGCCAGACCGAATTCATCGAGAAATATTTCGAGGTGATCGACGAATTGCGCGAGCGCGGCTTTGCGGTTGCGACCATGGATTGGCGTGGCCAGGGCGGGTCGACCCGCATGACCGAGGACAGCCGCAAGAGTTTTGTCGGCGACTTCAGCGAATATGACGAAGACCTGGACACGCTGATGAACTGGGTGGTTACGCCCATGCTGGCCGAGGGTGAAAAGCCCGTGGCGCTGGCCCATTCCATGGGGGCGCACAATCTGCTGCGGCTTTTGGCGCGGCGGCCGGCGAGTTTCGCGGCCGCGGTGCTTTGCGCCCCGATGATCGCCATTTCCTTTCGCGGCCAAAACGAGCTGCTGGTGCGCTCGGTGGTCCGCTACCAGCTGTGGCGCGGCAAGCGCGCGGGCTGGGTCTGGGGCATGGAAGGACGCGATCCTCACAAGGTCACGTTCAACACCCAGCTGGTCACCTCCGATCCCCAGCGCTTTGAACGGACCCAGATGCTGCTGCGCGAGCAACCCGATTTGCGCCTGGCGGGCGCCACCTGGGGATGGCTGGCGGCGGCGCTGCGCTCCATGGACTGGCTGCGCGGCCAGGCGGCGGCCGTGAGCACGCCCTTGCTGGTTGTCGGCGCGGGAAAGGACCGCATCTGCATATCCCCGGCGGCAAAAGATTTCGCCCGCCGCGCCTTGGCTGCGGACTATGTCGAGATATCCGAAGCCGAGCATGAGATTTTGATGGAGCGCAACGCCATACGCGCCCAGTTCTGGCTTGTCTTCGATCAGTTCATGCAAAAACACCGCGGCTCGTGAGCCGCGGCATGCGTAGCATGTGAGCAGGTCCAGTGGGTGAGGAGCGGTTTGCCAAAGGCGAACGAAATAGCCCGGTGGGCTATTTCGAGCGACGAACGCCCGAAGCGTGAGCGAAGGGCCGTGCGGAAGGGCGCGCCTCGCTTCGCTCAGCTAGGGCAAGCTTTTCCAGGCTCGCTGACGCTGCGCCAAGAAAAGCTAAGCCAACGCCGCGAGCCTAAGCGAGCGGCAGGGGATCGCAAAAGGCGCCGCGCCCCAGCGAAAACCGGAGCGCGGCGCTTGAGGTTTACAGACTATTGAGCGATCTGGCCGGAAGGCTGGGCAGAAGGCTGAGTGGGTTCCGGCGTGGCTGAAGGAGCCGGATCGGCGCCCTGGGCGGGAGCCGGTGTCGGGATGTCCGAAGCGGTTGTGGCGCCCTGGGGCACAGAAACACCCGACTGGGTATTGTTGGTCGCGACGTCAGAGGGCGACGGGCTGGGGCCGGCCGGCAACGGCGTGGCAATCGGCTGTTCCGGCGCCGGGGTGATCGCCGCCTGCTGCTGAGGCTGGGTGTTCACCTGATTGGCGTCGTTGGCCGCAGCCATCCGGGCCGCCATGGCATCGGAAGCGCTATTGCTCGAAGCAGACTTGGCGGCGCTCGCCGACTTAACCGGTTCGGACTTGGCATCTGTCGCAGCGGCCGGGGCGCTGGCCGGCAGGGTGGCATCCGAAACCGGCGCCGCGGCCGGAGGCGGCGCGACAGGCGCGGGCATGGCAGGCGCCGCGGCAACAATCTGCTTGCTGCTGTGAGAAGCTTGCGATGTGTAGAGCGCCACGCCGGCGACGCCGACCATCAGCGCCACGGCAACGGCGCCGATAATTTTGGGCGTGTTGTTGGGTTCGATATCTTCGGGCTGGACGGTGTGGAAATTTTCCAGGCCGGTTTCGTTGCCCGCCGGCCCATGATGCAGGGCGGTCGGATCGTCGGGAAAAGAGGTGCTGTTGAAATCGCGCAGAGACATTCATTCCTCCTGGGAGTGATTAAATCTTCGCGGAGAAAACGCATCGTTCCGGCGCGGGTTTCGCGCGGCTCGAACAAAGGCAAATTGCGGCAACAATTTAGCCGCAATATGCAGAGCTGCTGAAATTGCGCCCTATTGTTCTATGACGATTGCAGCTCGATCAGGCGCGCGCCAATAGCTCTATCGCCTGCGCGTGAATCCGCCTGTCGCCGCAGGCCAGAACTGCTTCGCCGTCACGGCAGGGCGCACCGTCCCAGCCGGTGATCACGCCGCCCGCCCCTTCCACGATGGGAATCAAGGCCGCGATGTCCCAGCGCTTGAGCGGACCTTCGATCACAATATCGACAAAACCCATCGCCAGCATGGCGAAGATGTAGCAGTCGCCGTGATGACGGGTCATGCGCACAGCCGCCTTTACCCGCGCAAATGCCGCCTGCTGGTCTGGCGACATGTATGACGACGGATCGGTGGCGCAGAGAATGGCGTCGCCCAAGCTGGGACATTCGCGCACCTTCATCGGAGTGCGAATATCGCCCGCCAACAGCACGCTGCGGCCATTGAAGGCCAAAAAACGTTCTCCCAGCACCGGCTGGTCGAGAATGCCCAATACCGGCACGCCGTCATGTTCCAGCGCGATCAGCGAACCCCATTCATGCCGTCCGGTAATGAAGGCGCGGGTGCCATCGACGGGATCCAGTACCCAGCGCAAGCTGTTGCGCCCCGGCTTTTCGCCATACTCCTCGCCCAGTATCCCATCATCGGGACGCTCGCGCTCGATGATGGCGCGGATGGCGCGCTCGGCGCCGCGGTCGGCTTCGGTGACGGGATCAAAGGCATGCACGCCGGGCTTGTGCACGACCTCGATACGCTGGCGGAAATAGGGCCGGATCACCGCGCCGCTGGCATCGGCCAGGCGATGGGCGAAAGCGATCAGTTTTTCGTCGACCGTCATGCGGGCTTCCAAAAAGAAACGATAAGACCACCTGTCACGATCAAGACGCCGCCCGCCAAGATCGGCAAGGTCGGCAATTCCCGGAAAAACAGAAAATTGATCAGCTGCCACATCACAAACAGGGTGGCGATATACAGACCCACCACCTGACCGAATTCCAGCGGGGCGAGGTTGACGACAGTGCCATAGGCCAGCAATGCCACCGCCCCAGCCATGAACAATATCAGGCGCGCGGGACCGGCACTGTCCAGCAATGCCTTGCGCAACAGTGCATCTCCCCCCGCCTCCAGGAGTGCGGCGGCCAACAGGAAAAGCGGAAGCGGAATATTTCGCATATCAGGTTCGGCCCGTCTTTCGCAGCAAGAGCGGCATGGTCAACCCCTGGAACAGCACCGAGAAAATCACAACTCCGAACGTCACGATACGAATTTCGTAGGCAAAGGGGAATGACGGTGGCAGGGAGAGCGCGAGCGCCAATGCCAGGGCGCCGCGCAATCCGCCCCACCAAAGAATGTGCTGATCCTTGAGTGGAATCGCCCAGCGAGAGCGCGCAAAGGCCAGGCACAAAGGATAGACCGTGAGCAGCCGTCCCAACAGCACAATGGCCATGGCCGTCAGCAGGGACTTAAATCCCACACCGAGCAGCGGCACCTGCGCCACAGTTATCCCCATCAGCAGGAAAATGAACGAATTTGCGATGAAGGCGGCGAATTCCCAAAAACCAAGAACGAACTCTTTTTCGCGCGCTGAAAAAGCCTTGGAAGTGGCGTGACCCAAAACCGCGACGTTTCCGATCAAAAGTCCTGCCGCTACAGCCGCCAGCACTCCGGAGAAATGGAAATACTCCGCCAGGAGGAAAGAACCGTAAGCGGCAGCCGTCGTCAGCGCGGCACTGACCAGATGATCGAGGGTCCGGCCCGCCAGCAACAAAGCAGCACCTCCCACAAGCAGTCCGGCGGCAATACCGCCACCGGAAATTTTCACAAGCGTCATTGCAGCGGCCAATGCATCGGGGGGCGCGGCGGGTGCACGCGTCCAGGCCAACGCCAGGACGAACAGAACCGCCGCCACTCCGTCATTGAAAAGGCTTTCGCTTTCTACCAACAGCCTCAACCGCCCCTTCAAGCCAAGATCTTTGAACAAGGCGATCACGGCAACAGGATCGGTGGCCGCGATCAGCACACCGAAGACCAAGGCGGAGGCCACCGGCCAACCCAGAAAATGCCACATGCCGGCGGCGGTGACGGTGGCGGAAATCACAACCCCAACCGTACTGAGCACCAGCACAGGCACGAGATCGCGGCGCAACTGTGTCCAATGAATGCTGATGGCGGCTTCAAACAGCAAAGGCGGCAGGATCACCAGATAGATGAAATCATGACTAAGAAGCGGGCCCAACTGGGCACTGAAGGGCGCCACGCCTATGCCGGTGGCCGCCAACCCGACCGTGTATGGCAGAGCCAGCCGCCTGGCCAGCATGGCGACGATGATCGCCACCACCAAAAGCCCCACCATGCTTGTCAGAATCAGGTTCATGAGACGCGGAGCTTAACCCAAGCCGGCTCATGCCGTCTTACGCATTCTCATGCCCGGGCTGAACGATCGCGATCAGGCTTCCATCGCCTGCTTGGCGCGCTTGCGCAGATGCGGCAGCAGCTCGCGCTTGCGCAACCGGATGTTCTGCGGCGTCACTTCGACCAGCTCGTCATCCTGGATATAGGCCATGGCCTGTTCCAGGGTCATGGGCACGATGGGCGTCAGCTTCACGGCCTCGTCCTTTGAGGTGGTGCGGATGTTGGTGAGCTGCTTGGACTTAAGCGGATTGACGTCCAGGTCATTGTCCTTGGCGTTCTGGCCGATGATCATGCCTTCATAGACCTTGGCGCCGGTGGTGATGAAAAGCTTGCCGCGCTCTTCAATGTACCAAAGACCATAGGTCACCGCCTCGCCCTGCTCGGTGGAGATCAGCACGCCGTTGGTACGGCCGCCGACGCTGCCCTTGTGGGGGGCGTAATCCAGGAACATGCGGTTCATCACGCCCGTGCCACGCGTGTCGGTGAGGAATTCGCCGTGATAGCCGATCAGGCCGCGCGCCGGGCCGTGAAACACGATGCGGGTCTTGCCCGCGCCGGTGGGGCGCATGTCGGTCATTTCGCCTTTACGCATCGAGATTTTCTCGATCACCACGCCGGTATAGGCATCGTCGACGTCGACCGTGACTTCCTCGATCGGCTCCATCTTTTCGCCGTCGATGGTCTTGAACAGCACGCGCGGGCGCGAGATCGAAAGCTCGAAGCCTTCGCGGCGCATGGATTCGATCAGCACGCCGAGCTGCAACTCGCCGCGGCCGGCCACTTCGAAGTTGCCGTCACCCGTCTCGGTCACCTTCAGTGCGACATTGCCTTCGGCCTCGCGGAACAGGCGCTCGCGAATGACGCGGCTTTGCACCTTGTCGCCTTCGCGCCCCGCATAAGGGGAGTCATTGACCGAAATGGTCATTGCCAGGGTCGGCGGATCGATGGGATTGGCGGGGATGGGATCGTTGACCGCCGGGTCGCACAGCGTATCGGCGACGGTGGCGGTTTCCAGGCCCGCGATGGCGACGATATCGCCGGCCTCGGCGCGCTCCACCGGCACCCGCGCCAGGCCGCGAAACGCCAGCAATTTGGTGACGCGCGCCTTCTCGATCACTTCGCCGTCGCGATTGAGCACCTTGATGTTGCGGTTGGTGGTGATGACGCCGGATTCGATGCGCCCGGTCAGAATGCGGCCCAGGAAATTGTCGGCTTCCAGGGTGGTAACCAGCATCTTGAATGGATTTTCCTCGCTTGCCAGCTTTTGCGGCTTGGGCGGCGGCACGTCTTCCACGATACGGCGGAACAAGGGAGACAGATCCTTGCGCTCGTCTTCCAGCTCGTTCACCGCCCAGCCGTTGCGGCCCGAAGCATAGAGATGATGGAAGTCGAGCTGGCTGTCATTGGCTTCCAAGGCCAGGAACAGATCGAAAATCGATTCCAGCGTTTCCTTGGGCTGGGCGTCGGAGCGGTCGATCTTGTTGATCACCACGATGGGCTTGAGCCCCAGCTTCAACGCCTTGGACAAAACGAATTTGGTTTGCGGCATCACGCTTTCGGCCGCATCGACCAAAAGCACCACGCCGTCCACCATGGACAGGATGCGCTCCACCTCGCCGCCGAAATCGGCATGGCCTGGTGTGTCGACCGTGTTGATGCGCACGCCGTTCCATTCCACCGAGGTGCATTTGGCCAGGATGGTGATGCCGCGCTCGCGCTCCTGGTCGTTGGAGTCCATGGCGCGTTCGGCCATGTGCTGGTTCTCGCGCACCGAGCCGGATTGCTTCAGCAGCTGGTCGACCAGCGTGGTTTTGCCATGGTCGACATGGGCGATGATGGCGATGTTGCGGATTTCCATGGGACCAGAATCATTAAGAGGAGCGCGAAGTTGGCGGGCTTATAGACGCTGGCCGTGCTGCGGAGCAACATCACCCTGGGGGGCCCTTGTACCTTTCCTTACAATCTCTTTACATATTTTCTAATTATTTCAATGGTTTAATGGTTACACAGGCTTCATTTTCGGCACATTTGTGAGAGAATTTTGGCCTATAACCGCCATAAGTTGAGCCCCGGCACGGTCTTAGGGCCGTACAGGGTGGGTATACTGCGGCCGTCAGCCGGCCGGCCAAGTCAGGATCGAGTCGCATGAACGTTCAGATCAATCCGCTGCATACCCCGCCGGCGCAGGACGACGACCGGGATGACGCGTCCGGCCGTGGCCGCACGATTGCGATCGGCTGCGCGGCTCTGGCGGTCCTGCTGGGCGGCTTCTGGTTTTTCACCCACAAGAGCGCGCCGCCGCCGCGCCGCGCCCAGGCGGCGCCGGTCAAGGTGGCTTCGGTCGATGTCGGCAACATGGCGGTGATCGAGCGCACCATCGGCACAGTGATGGCCAACTCCACCGTGCAGATCAACGCCCGCATTCAGGGCCAGATGATCAAGGCCTATTTCAAGGAAGGCCAGATGGTGAAGCAGGGAGACGTCCTGTTTCAGATCGATCCGCGCCCCTATCAGGCGACCTACGACAATGCGATGGCCAATCTCGCCACCGCCAAGGCCAAGGCCGAGCGCTATACCCGCCTGACGGCGCAAAACGCCATTGCCGGCCAGCAATTCGACGATGCCCAGGCCCAGTATCTGGAAGCCAAGGCCGCGGTGGAATCGGCGCGATTGAATGTGGAATTCACCACCATTCGCGCACCCGTCAGCGGCAAGACCGGCGCCATCCTGATCCAGCCCGGCAATATGGTCAGCGCCTCGACCGCCAGCACCAATGCCACGCCGCTGGTCACCCTCAACGAAATCCAGCCGGTGAAGATTTCCCTGGCGCTGCCGCAGTCCGACCTGCCGCGCATCCAGGAAATGCAGCGCACCAAGGGCCTGACCCTCAACGTCTCCCTGCACAATGTGGGCGGCGGCTCCGACATCCAGGTCCCGGTCAACTTCATCGGCAATGCCGTGACCAGCAACACCGGCACCATCGAACTGCGCGCCACCTACGACAATCCCGACATGGCGCTGGTGCCGGGCCAGCTGGTGGACGTGGTCGTGGCGCTGTCGGAAATCCCCAATGCCACCCTGGTGCCGCGCGAGGCGGTCAATACCGGGCCGGACGGCCAGTTCGTCTATGTCGTCAAGGACGGCGCCGCCATGCAGGTGCCGGTCAAGGTGCTGTTCGACGATGGCGTGCATGACGCGGTTTCCGGCAATCTGAAAAAGGGCGATCTGGTCGTCACCGAAGGCCAGCTGCGCATCATTCCGGGCGCCAAGGTCAACATCACCCGCGCCCAGCCCCCGGCGGGCCAAATGACCAGCGGGCGCCGCAGGGGGCCCCATGAGCAAGACCGCGAAGGCTGATCGCCGAAAGGCATAAAGTATGAATCTGTCAAAGCCCTTTATCGAACGTCCCGTCATGACCACTTTGGTCATGGCCGCGCTGGTGATTTTCGGCGGCTATGGCTATGCCAGCCTGCCGGTTTCCGATCTTCCCAATATCGACTTCCCCACCATTTCGGTCGAGGCCAGCCTGCCGGGCGCCGACCCGGACACCATGGCGTCGTCTGTGGCCTCGCCGCTGGAAAACCAGTTCTCTGCCATCGCCGGCATCGACCAGATGACGTCGACCAGCACCCAGGGCCAAACCCGGATTCAACTGCAGTTCAGCCTGGACCGCAGCCTCGACGGGGCGGCGCAAGACGTGCAATCGGCCATCTCGGCCGCCACCCGCAACCTGCCCAAGGCATTGCCGCAGCCGCCCACCTTCCGCAAGCAGAACCCCGCCGACATTCCCGTGATGTTCCTTGCGCTTCGGTCGTCGACCCTGAAGGCGTCGGAAGTGGACGAATATGCCGAAACCCTGCTGGCGCGGCAGATCTCCACCATCGACGGCGTCGCCCAGGTTGGTGTGTTCGGCTCGGCGAAATATGCCGTGCGCATCCAGGCCGACCCGGCGGCGCTTGCCACCCGCCAGATTGGCATCGACAAGCTGGTCAGCGCGATCGCCAACGCCAATGTCAATCTCGCCACCGGCGCGTTGAACGGTGAGACCCGTTCCACCGTCATCCATACCGGCGGCCAGCTCAACAATGCCGCGGAATTCAACAACCAGATCGTCACCTACCAGAATGGCAGCCCGGTCCGCCTCAAGGACGTGGCCACCGTCATTGATGGGCTGGAAAATCCCTATGGCAGGAGCTGGTACAAGGGCCAGGAAGCCATTGTGCTGTCGATCTTCCGCCAGCCCGGCTCCAACGTCGTGGCGGTCACCGACAAGATCAAGGCGATCCTGCCGCAGTTCCGGGCGAACCTGCCGGCGGCAGTGCAGTTGGACGTGGTGTTCGACCGCAGCCAAATGATCCGCGCCTCGATCGATGATGTGCAGCACACGCTGCTGATCGCCGGCGCCCTGGTGGTGGGGGTGATTTTCGTCTTCCTGCGCCGGGTCTCCGCCACCATCATTCCCTCCCTGGCGCTGCCCATCGCCATTATCGGCACCTTCGCCGGCATGGCGGCCTTCGGCTTCAACCTGGACAATCTCTCCCTGATGGCGCTGACCCTGTCGGTCGGCTTTGTGGTCGACGACGCCATCGTCATGCTGGAGAACATCGTCCGCCATATCGAAATGGGGGAAAAACCCTACGAAGCGGCGATGAAGGGATCGGGCGAGATCGGCTTCACCATCCTGTCCATGACCATCAGCCTGGCGGCGGTGTTCATTCCCATCGTCTTCATGGGCGGCATTGTGGGGCGGCTGCTGCACGAATTCGCCGTCACCATCATCCTGGCCATTCTGTTCTCGGGCATCATTTCCATCACCCTCACGCCCATGCTGTGCGCCCGCATCCTCAAGGACGAGCAAGGCCAGACCCACAATTGGTTCTACAGAACGGCCGAAAACAGCTTCAACGCGGTGCAGGCCTTTTACGATCGCACCCTGCGCTGGAGCATCATGCACCGCCGCACCATTCTTGGGGTCTTTTTCGCCAGCCTGGCGGCCTCGGTGCTGATGGCCACGGTCATGCAGCAGGACTTCCTGCCCAGCGACGATACCGGCCGGATCGAAGCCAACATTCAGGCCGCCAACGGCACCAGCTTTACCCAGATGGCGGCATACACGAATCAGGTCATGAAGATCATCGGCGCCGATCCAGATATCGAAGGCGTGATGGGGATGATGATGGGTGCGAATGGTTCCGCCGGCACCAACAATGCCCGACTGATGAATATCAAGCTCAAACCGCTGACTGTTCGCAAGTCGAATCCCGATCAGATCATTCGCCGCTTACGCCCCAAAGTGTCGCGCATTGCCGGCGTCAATGTCTTCCTGACCAATCCTCCGGCGATCCGCTTGGGCGCGCGCATGGCCCGCTCCACCTACCAGTACACCTTGCAAGGACTGGATCTCGCCCAGCTACAGGATTACTCTGGCCGGCTGATTGATGAGATGCGCCGCGAAACAGGTTTTGTGGACATCACCTCCGACAATGAAGCGGCGATGCCCTCGGTGCAGGTCAAGATCAATCGCGACCGCGCCGCCGCTTTCGGCGTGACGCCGCTGCAGATCGAGACCGCGCTGGGTTCGGCCTTTGGCGGCCAGCGCATTTCCCAGATCAACACCTCATCGAACCAGTATGAAGTGATCATGGAGCTGCTGCCGCAGTATCAGCGCGACGCCAGCGCGCTGGACCGGCTTTACATCACCGGCGCGGGCAACACTTTGGTGCCGCTGACGGCGGTCACCGACATGACCTCCAGCACCGTGCCGCTGTCGGTGAACCATGCCGGCC
>CBHTTW010000054.1:0-11544 GCA_966096025.1 uncultured Alphaproteobacteria bacterium
GCTTGGCGCCGGCTTTCTCAATTGTAGCTTGAAGTCGGTTTAGCCGGCCAACATTAGCTGGCCTGCAAACCCTGCATAATCGTGCGGTTGATCTCGATCAGCGGATCAAGTGGGGCCTTTTCGCGCGTCACGCTGCGCGAATATTTCGCCACCCACAGGGACAGCGAAATGATCTTGGCGCGGACATCCTCGGTCAAGGTGTTGCGGTCGTCCATGCAGTCGGCAGCCAGGGTGCGCCACAGTTTGCGGTTCCAGTCCACCGCTTCCACCAGCGGACCGCCCACGGCCTTGGACTCCTTGGCATTGAGCAACGCGCCGGTAACCTGGCCGAACAAACGATATTCGGTGACGCGCGGGTCTTCGGTGGCGGCCTGCGCGGCCTTATAGGCTTTAAGGCTCATAGCTCAAACGCTCCTGTTCGAGATCGAAAAGTTTGCGGCAGGCGATAAGGGCCTTGTAATAAGAGCCTTGCGCCACATCCCGGCTGATATCCACGCAAGCCGCCAGAATTTCTGGGGTGCTGATGGCGCCCATGAATTCGGTCATGCGCAGCGCGAATTCGTTGTACGGCTCCTCGCTGGCTTCGCCGTCCAGATACATCATCATGATGGCGAGATAGATGCGGCGGGCCGGCGTGTTGGCGCCTTCCGGCTGCATGATGTCTTTTTCGCGCAGCACGCAGGCCTTGTTTTGAATCACCAGGCTGGTGCGCTTGTCGCCATTGGCCAACACCGCGCCATTCAGCACGAACTTTTCACCGGGCTTTAACGATAATTTCAGCGGCATCACGCGCGTCCTTCTCGGATTGGGGCGAGAATACGTCCGCGTTCGTTAACAAATGGCTGATGTATTTGAATGCAGTTGTTTACGCAGCATTAAGCATTTGGGACGCCACGCCGAGGCCGGGAAAAGCCCTCTAAAGCTGAAAGAAGAACGGCCGGCCGCGGGATTTCGGCTTCCAGCCCGCCTCCATGGCGCGGCGGATATCGCCTTCCAAGGTATGGGGATTGATGTCCGGACGCTCGATCCTGCCGCCTTCGCGGAAGGGATATTCCAGGACCAGTTCCCGGTGATTTTCGTCGCTACGCTCGACCGACAGGCGCAAGCCGACATGCTCGCCTTGGGGATCCCAGATCTGCTCGCTCTTCAGGCTCCAGCGCAGCGGAAAGCCGTCCACCACCAGCTCCCCGCCCAACTCCCGCTTTTTACGTTTGGTCATGCACCTTCATACCACAGGCGCGACAAACCCAGGACGCGAAAGATCCGCGCTATTCCTGTTGCTGCTGTTGCTGCTGCTGATGATACAGCCGCTCCGGCATAGAGGAGGTAGGTGTGGGCGAGCTCATCGGCCGCGCCACTTTCAGGAAATCCTCATGGCGCACCGGGGCCTGGGTCGGCTCCAGCGACACCGCTATGGAAAGTTCGCTGTCGGCGCCGCCCTTATAAGTACCGCGGGTCGGCGGCACATCGGCATAGTCGCGGCCCACCGCGGCACGGATATGGCGTTCGCAGGCCATGATATTGTTGGTGGGATCAAATCCGATCCAGCCCAGCGAGGGCAGATAGGCTTCCACCCAGGCATGGGTGGCATTGGCGGCGGAACGATCGTGGCTGCCCCTGTGATAGAGATAGCCGGAGACATAGCGGCATGGCACGCCCCACTCGCGGGCGATGGTGGTCATGATATGCGCGAAGTCCTGGCAAACGCCCCGGCGCTGCTCCAGCGCGACCTCGATGGGCGAGTTCACTTCCGTGACGCCCGGTTCGTACTCAAAGGAATCGTAGATTCCGCGCTGCAGGGTCTTGAGCGCCGTCAAGGGATCGCCGACCGGCTTTTCCAGGTCGGCAATCTTCATGAAGCTTTCCAGCTCGCGCGACGGCCTTGCGAAGCGTGACGGTCCCAGCATATCGAAGTGATCGTCGCTGAGATTGAAGCTGTTGTAGCGGCTCCATTCCAGCGGATCGAGTTTCTCCGGCAGGGTGCGCATCTGGGCGATTTCCACCACCGCCTGGGCCTCGATGCGAAGCTCTTCATGCTCGCGCAACAAGTTGAAATGATAGACCGCATTGCCCAGATGGTCGGTATAGGCATAGAGCTGGGCACGCGGATTGGTGGATATCTGGAACGAGCGCAAGGTTTGCGGCCCTTCCGAGCGCGGCTGCATGCGCAATTCCATCACCGACTCGCGCACCGGCGCGTTGTAGCGGAAGCGGGTAACGTGGCGAACGGAATAGAACATCAGAGCACCGTCTCAGCGCCATAGGTGATGTAGGACGAATACAAGGCTTTATGGATCTGCTCACATTGCTTGGTGATGTCGGCGATGAAGGCCGCGACACCGCCAGACATCAATTCGTCCACTTGGCCAAAATCCACCGCCGCCTTGAGCCGCCCGGCCAGGCGTTCCACCGCGGCGCGGCGCGCCGGCGGCGCGCCCGGCGCCACCCGCGCCAAGGCTTCGGTCATGCGGTCGACGGAAAAACAGATGGAATGGGGGAATTCGGCATCGAACAGCAGGAATTCGGCGATCTTCTGCGGCCGGATCGAGGCGGTATATTGCTTGGTATAAGGCTCAAAGGCGGTGCAGAATTTCAGCAGCACCAGCCAATCGAAATATTTGGGACTGTTTTCGATGTTCTGGGCGGCGCTGAAGTGGATGTCCAGCAGCCGGCCCAATTGCTGCACCCGTTCGATATGGCGGCCCAGTTCCAAAAAGTACCAGCCTTCGCCATGGCTGAGGGTGGAATAGGTGACACCCTCCAGGGCGTGCATTTCCTCCAGCGCCTCGCGGAACAGGCGCGCCGGGGTGTGGACCCAGATGGATTCCATTGTCACCGGCGTGAGCCGCAGATACAGCCGGTTGAGATTTTCCCAGACTTCATTGGACAAGGCCTCACGCACCTGGCGGGCATTGTCGCGCGCCAAGGCCAGGGAGGTGATCAGCGATGTCTGGTTGTCGCGATCGAAAGCCAGCCTGCGGGTAATGGCAAAAGCATCGGGATGGAGAAGTGTGGATTTTTCGCCGGTCAGGGCTTCCACCACCCGGGCCCAGCTGGCGGTGGCGTCCTCCGGGGTCTGTTCCACCATGGAGTCCAGCTTGACCGCGATCAGCCGCGCGGTGTGCTCGGCCCGCTCGATGTAGCGGCTCATCCAGTAGAGGGAATCTGCGACCCGGCTCAGCATCTATTGACTCAAAACCCAGGTGTCCTTGGAACCGCCGCCTTGCGAGGAATTGACCACCAGGCTGCCGCGCTTCAGCGCCACCCGGGTCAGGGCGCCGGGAACCAGTTTGGTTTCCACACCATGCAGGATGAAGGGGCGAAGATCGACATGCCGCGCCTCGATGCCGTTGCCGACAAAGGTGGGCGCGGTGGAAAGCTGGATGGTGGGCTGGGCGATGTAATTTTCCGGATCGGCCCGGACCATGGCGGCAAAATCCTCGCGTTCCTTTTGCGAAGCATGCGGGCCCACCAGCATGCCATAGCCGCCGGATTCACCCACCGCCTTGACCACCAGCTTGTCGAGATTGGCCAACACATAATTCAGCGACTTTTCCTCGCGGCAGAGGAAGGTTTCGACATTTTCCAGGATCGGTTCTTCCGCCAGGTAATAGCGGATCAGGCGGGGAACATAGGCATAGACCGCCTTGTCGTCTGCCACGCCGGTGCCCAGCGCATTGGCGATGGTGACATTGCCGGCGCGATAGGCGTTGAACAGGCCCGGCACACCAAGCGCGGAATCCTCGCGGAAGATCAACGGGTCGATGAAATCGTCATCGATGCGGCGATAGATGACATCGATGCGCTTGAGGCCCGAAGTGGTGCGGGTATAGACGACATTATCGTTGACCAAGAGGTCGCGGCCTTCCACCAGCTCCACGCCCATCTGCCGCGCCAGGAAGGCGTGCTCGAAATAGGCGCTGTTGAACACGCCAGGCGTCAGGATCGCGATGGAAACATCTTCGTGAAAAGGCGTCAGCGAGCGCAGGGTCGCAAGCAGTTCCAGCGGATAATGCTCGATCGGCCGCACCCCCATGGAGCGGAACACCGCCGGGAAGGCGCGCCGCGCCACATCGCGGTTGGCCAGCATATAGCTGACGCCGGAGGGCACGCGCAGATTGTCTTCCAGGACCACAAAGTCGCCGGCTTCATTGCGGATCAGGTCGCTGCCGCAGATATTGACATAAGCGCCGTGCGGCACCGGCAGCCCGCGCATCTCGCGCCGGTAATGCTTGGAGCCGTAGATCATGGAGCGCGGCAGCACCCCGTCCTTCAACACCCGCCCGTCATTGTAGATGTCGCGCAGGAACAGGTTGAGGGCGTGAATGCGCTGGGTCAGGCCGCGTTCGATCCGGTCCCACTCCGTCGCGGTGACGATGCGCGGCAGAAGATCGGTGGGAATGATCCGTTCTGTCGCCTTGTTGTCGTTATAGACGGTGAAGGTGATGCCTTGGTGCAGGAAGCTTTGCTCGCAGGCCTGTTGGCGGCGGTTGAGCTCTTCCAGCGGCAGGGTGGAAATCCGCGAGTCCATCACCGCATAGGGCAAACGCGCCTTGCCGTCGCGGCTGAACATCTCGTCATAGGGCTTGCCCAGCTCGTAATTGGTGTAAGGCGCATCGATGCCGGGGCGGGTGATCCGGCCGGGGCCGGCGACGATATCTGGGCCTCCGAAGTCTTCGGTGTTGGCAAAAGCCTCTTGTTGCATGAGCGAAGTCTGCACAGAGCGCAGGCATTCTCGCAAGCGCTGCTTTTGTTATCAGGTGTGCGACCGATAGCGCAGACACAAGATTTGCTCAAATCGCGTTCGACTCGCACAAAAATCGAGCAGCCGCAGGGCTTTATTCGACCAGTGCCAGCATGGCGTCCTGATTGGGTTTTTCGGCCACGGCGATCTTGGCAAAACGGCCCGGCGCCAGGACCTGGGCGGTGGCGGGGCTGATGCAAAGGGCGGTCAGATTTTCGGTGGGGGATGCGTGCGACAAGGCACCAAAGATCCGGGCGGTGCGGGGGGAGAAGAACATCGCCGCATCCAATGTGCCTTGATTAAGCGCAACTTCGGCATCGGCAGAAAGCGCAAGCGCCGGCTCAATCGTATAGAGCGGGCAACGGCGGACCGGAAAACCCGCCGCGGTGAGACTGTCGGCCAGGGTGCCGGGCGCGTCCTGGGCACAGACATGCAGCAAAATGCCCTTTGGGGTGGCCCAGCGCCGTGTCGCTTCCGCCAGCGCCTTGGCATCGCCATCGGCGCTTCGCACATCGGTGAAACCGGCGGCGCGCGCTTCCTGCGCGGTTTGCGGCCCCACCGCAAAGACCGGCAAGTCGCGGCGGGCGGAGCGATGAATGAAGGCGCGAATGCCGTTGGCGCTGGTGGCCAGCAGAGCCTGGACATCTTTCAGTTCGTCCCCCTGCTCTTCCAGCAAAGGCCCGTCCAGAAAGCGCGGTTCCAGCAGCGGCGCCAGCAAGGCCTGGTGGCCGCGCTCGGCAAGCCGGGCAGCGATTTCCTTGCCGTCTTCCAGCGGTCTGGTCACAAGAATGCGCATGGCTTTACAGCTTTGCCGAATGGGCAATTCGGCGTAAAGCACCGCCCCATGACCGGCAAGAGCCTGACCATTTTGGGCATCGAGAGCAGCTGCGACGAGACCGCGGCTTCGGTGGTACGGGGGCGCGCCCCCGGCCCGGGCGAGATCCTATCCAATATCGTGTTCAGCCAGACCGAGGCCCATGCGCCCTATGGCGGGGTGGTGCCGGAAATCGCCTCCCGCGCCCATCTGGAAATCCTGGACGAGATTATCGGACGCGCCTTGGATGAAGCGCGGGTAAACATGGCGGAACTGGATGGTATCGCCGCCACGGCGGGCCCCGGGCTGATCGGGGGCGTAATGGTGGGGCTGACGACGGCCAAGGCCCTGGCGCTGGGCGCGGACAAGCCCCTGGTCGCGGTCAATCACCTGATGGGCCATGCCCTGACGGCGCGGCTTACCGACGGGGTGGAATTTCCCTTTTTGCTGCTTTTGGTATCCGGCGGCCATTGCCAGCTGGTCGGGGTGGGGGGGCCGGACGATTTCCGGCTTTATGGCAGCACCATCGACGACGCGGTCGGCGAGGCTTTCGACAAGACGGCCAAGATTTTGGGCCTGCCCTATCCCGGCGGCCCGGCGGTGGAAGCCGCTGCCAGGAACGGAAATTCCAAAGCCTATGACTTGCCGCGCCCTTTATTGAGCAGTCGCGACATAAGCCGGCGTGAAGGCGCGGATTTCTCTTTTTCCGGATTGAAGACGGCGGTGCGCCAGCTCGCGCAAAAGGACGTCAGTATTCCCGACGTCAGCGCCAGCTTTCAGGCCGCGGTGATTGATATTCTGTGCGACCGCGGCCGCATTGCGATGGAGATGTTCCGCCGCGATTTTCCGGGCGGAAATATCCTTGTCGTGGCGGGCGGGGTCGCCGCCAATCAGGCGATCGGCCAGGCTTTGGCGAAATTGTGCAAAGCCGAGGGCTTTGAAATCCGCGTCCCACCCCCCAGGCTCTGCACCGACAATGCGGCGATGATTGCCTGGGCGGGGGTGGAACGCCTGTCGCACCATGCGGGGGGAGACGCATTGTCGACATCACCGCGAGCCAGGTGGCCGCTCGCGGAACGAAAATGATGCATTAGATCGTGGCGGCGAGGGTGACGATGCCGAGCACGCCCATCAAAGCGATGGTGGCGGCATTGAAAGCCTCGGCGATAAACTCGCTCACGCCATTCTGCTTGGGAAGTTCGATGCGAAAGTTGGTCATGTCTGTACTCCTTTTCTAAATTCAGCCCGGGACACTTGTATCGCAAGTTACCGTGCTACGCAAGGTACCTTGCAATATATTTTATTGCCTGGGAACCTCTTGTTGCAATGCGATATAGGCGTTCGAGTATTGCAAAACAATGAATGCTAGCTATGCGTTTTTACATAGATTGGTGGCGAAAGTTTGAAGGCAACCCATTGAAGTAATTGATATAGCAATATAATTGCGTGCAAATGTCACTGCTGTGCACATGCAGCATAGAAGGGATGCAAGCTTGAAAATCGCCACCTGGAACGTCAATTCCGTCCGCCACCGGCTTTCGCTGGTGACCCGCTTTTTGCGGGACGAGCAGCCGGATGTCCTATGCCTGCAAGAGACCAAGGTGCTGAACGAGCTGTTTCCGGCCGAAGCCTTTCGCAAGCTGGGTTACACCCATCAGGCGATCCATGGCCAAAAGGCCTATCACGGCGTGGCGGTGCTCTCGAAAAAGCCGTTCCGCGAAAGCGGGGTTCAGGATTTCTGCCGCGAAGGCCATGCCCGCCATATGGGCGTGACCTTGGACAATGGCGTGGAGCTGCACAATTTCTACGTTCCCGCCGGCGGTGATATTCCCGATCCCGAACTGAACGGCAAATTCGCCCACAAGCTGCATTTCCTGCGGGAGATGGAAAAATTCTTCGCCCGCCGGAAGGCGAAGAAGAAAGACCCCATCATTCTGGTCGGTGATTTGAACGTCGCGCCGCTGGAGCATGACGTATGGAGCCACAAGCAGCTCTTGAACATCGTCAGCCACACACCGGTGGAAACCCAGTTGCTGGGCGAGGCCCAAGCCGCCTTTGAATGGATCGATTCAACCCGTCATTTCATTCCGCCGCAGGAAAAGATTTACAGCTGGTGGAGCTATCGCGCCGCCGATTGGGAAGCTTCCGACCGCGGCCGCAGGCTGGATCATGTCTGGGCCAGCCCGGGCCTGAAAGGCACGCTTAAGTCGCATAAGATCGTGAAGAAGATGCGCGGCTGGCAGAAAGCCAGCGATCATGTGCCGGTGATTGTGGAGTTCGGCGTCTAGTTTTGCGCGCCGCGTCCATACGCTGTCGCTATGGACCGTTCGCCGGGCAATCGCCTGTCGGCGATCGCTATTTCCGGCTCACCCAGAACGGTCTAACGCGCTTGAATTTCTTATAGCGCTTCAAAGCCTGTTTGATGGCGCCGGGAACCTGCGCGCCATACCAGCCCACCATGGCGCCGGCGGCATAGCGCGAGGCGTAATCGTCTTCTTTTCTGATTTTCTCGCGCAACAGGTCCGCCACCGCGCTGCGCACATTGGCGGCGTCATTCAGATCGCCCAGATGATTTTGCAGCCCGCGCAGCCGGCGCAAATAGTCCTTCACATCGCGTTTGGGATAGAGTGGTGCGAAGAATTCCGCCGTATAGCGCAACTTTTTCAGCGCAATCCGCAAGCGGTGAAGATCGCCCTCCTCCTGGCTCCTGGCCACCCGGCCGCGCTTTTTCATGCGCGCGAATTGGCGATCCAGCATGCGCTGCGCGGTTCGCGGCAGCCGCCGGTTGCGGGTCAAGGGCAGTTGCGAGGAGGCCAGCGCCGCGACGTCATCGGTAAAAAGCTCGAAATCGGCACTGGAAATGCAATGGGTGACGCCGATCCAGGCCTGGCTGCGGGCGCTTTCGGCGCGGGCGCGCAATTGGGGCAGGCCTTCGCTCACCCCCGATTTGGGAGGATCGGCCAGAAGCTTTTCGACAAAAACATCCAGATCGCGCGCCGCCGCCATGCGCCCGGCCAAAATCTTGGCACGGCCGCGCAATTCCCCCAGCCATTCCTGACCGAACTCCCGCCCGAAGGCGCCCAGCGCCACTTCCAGCCTGCGGAAGGCCACACGCAATTGATGCAAGCCTTCGACCGAGCGGTGGTCTTTCGATTCTTGTGGCCGCAAAGTCGCGGCATTGGCGGTGATCTGGGAAAGACAGTCCGACAGGGTGGCGCGAAAGGCCTCTTCGGGACGCATGGACTTGGCGATGGCGCGTGCCGAAGCCTTGGCCGGCTTGCCGAAGACCATTTTGTCGGCGCCATTGTTGCGGCGGATCAGGGAATGTACGGCGGCGCGGGGATCGTCCATGCCGAACGCTAAACTGAATGCAGCGCCGGTATCAATCGCGGCTAGAGGGGACGAATTGGCAACCCGGCATTTTTCAGCGCCATCTTGCCCCGCGCGCGGACGCGCGCGCCAAATAAAGAGGCGGGCCGCGCTAGATCGGGCGTACGGGAATGTTGGCGGCCCGAAGCGCGGCCTTCGCCTGCGCGATGCTGACCTCGCCGAAATGGAAGATCGAGGCCGCCAGCACGGCGCTGGCATGGCCCTTGGTCACCCCATCCACCAGGTCCTGGGCATTGCCGACCCCGCCCGAGGCGATGACCGGAACCTGCACCGCATCGGACACGGCGCGGGTGAGTTCCAGGTCATAGCCGGACTTGACCCCGTCCCGGTCCATGGAGGTGAGCAGGATTTCGCCCGCGCCATAACCGACCAGCTTTTGCGCATGGGCCACGGCATCGATGCCGGTGGCCTTGCGCCCGCCATGCGTGAAAATCTCGTAGTTGCCTTTTTCACCCTTCTTGGCGTCGATCGCCGCGACAATGCACTGGCTGCCGAATTTCTCCGCCGCCTCCTTGACGAATTCCGGGCGGCTGACGGCGGCGGTGTTGATCGAAACCTTGTCGGCGCCGGCCAGCAGCAAAGCGCGAATATCTTCCAGGGTGCGCACCCCGCCGCCCACGGTCAGCGGCATGAAACAGACTTCCGCCGTGCGATGCACCACATCCAGCAAAGTGCCGCGATTTTCATGACTGGCGGTGATGTCCAGGAAGCAAAGCTCGTCGGCGCCGGCCTTGTCATAGATGATGGCCTGCTCCACCGGATCGCCGGCATCGCGCAAGCCTTCGAAGTTCACACCCTTGACGACACGGCCGTCCTTGACGTCCAGGCAAGGAATGACACGGACTTTGAGCATTACATTCTGCCTTTCGCCATGGCGGCGATGTTCATCAAGGCGCGGCCCGTGACCGCTTCCGCCGGAACAGCGGTGGTGCGGGTCAGGACTTCGGCTTCCAACAGCATGTCCAGCGCCTCGCCGAGCTTGTCGCTGTTCCAGCGCTGGGCTTGGCTCTTGAACGATGTGGCGCGGGAGAAGTGCACCGGCGGGCGCAGGCGCTTCATCACCATGTCGATGCTTTCGCCGCGCGCAGAACTCTCGCGCGCCTGCACCAGCTTCTGAAAATGGCCCAGGGCGCTGCGCAGCACTTGGGCGGGCTGGGTGTCGGACGCCCAGAGCCGTTCCAGCTCGCGGTCCAGCTTGGCAAGATCCCCGCTGCCCGCCGCGTCGCAGGCCGATTCACTGCGCGCCTCGGCCTCGTCCCCCATCACGGCGCGGACATCTTCCACGCTGACCTGCTTTTGGCCGTGCATATACAGGACCAGCTTTTCGATCTCGCGCCGGGTAACGCCGCGATCCGAGCCCAGCCTCGATACCGCGTCTTCCAGTGCGTCGGGCGCGATGGCAAGGCCTTCGGCGCGCAAGGCATCGCGCACCACATCGCCCAGATCGCGCACCGAGTCCGGATAGCATTGGACGGCGGCAGCCGTTTTGTGATCGTCGAATATCTTGCGCAACGCCCCGGTCTTGGCCAGGTCACCCGCCTCGATCACCACCAGCGCATCACCTTTGGGATCGTCCAGAAAAGATTCCAGCAGATCGGCCAGGTCATTGCCCGCGCCGCGCACCCGCACCACCCGGCGGCCGCCCATCATGGAGATGGCGGCGGCTTCGTCCGCCAGCCGCGCCGGATCGGCCAGCAAAGTGGTCTCGTTCAAGTCCGCGACATTGAAGAGGTCGGTGAGATCGGGCACCACGCTTTTGAGCAGCTTCTCGGCGCGTTCCTGCACCAGCCCGGCATCGGGGCCATAGACCAGCGCCACCGCCAGCCCCTTGGGCGGCGATGTCACATAGCGGTCGGCTTCATGGCTTTTGACGATCATTTTTTTCCGTGCCGCCGGAACCAGACACCCAGATCCAGATGAATGCGCTCGGCGACATCTTGCGCGGCGCGCTTGCTGGCATCCTGTTCGGCGACCAGGGTGGCATAGGGCGATTGCACCACGTTATAGGCCGACAATTCGGTCTGGATGCCGCTGGTCAGCACATTGCCGCGGGTATCGCTTAAGGTGTAACGCGCCTCGAGCCGGTTGTTGTAGCGGGTGATGGAGGCGTCGTTCTGCAGCGCGATGCCCTGGCTGGTTTCGTTGAGCACGATCTTCAGGCGGTATAATTTGCCCGCCGGATCGCCGTCGGAGCGCAGCGCGTCGATCAAGCTGGTGCGCAGCTCATAGCCGTCGCGTTCGGCAATCGGCTCGACAAAGACCGAGGACAGCTGCGGCGCCAGCGACTTGCCGTACATGGGGCGGAATCCGCAGGCTCCAAGCAGCAAACACGCGGCGAGGACGGCGAATTTCTTCATGCGACGATGTTGACGATTCGATTGGGCACCACGATGACCTTCTTGGGCGACTTGCCTTCCAAGGCGCGGATTACGCCGTCATTGGCCAGCGCCGCCGCTTCGACCGTCTTGCTGTCGGCATCCTTGGCCATGCTGATCTCGCCGCGACGCTTGCCATTGACCTGGATGGCAATGGTGACGCTATCCGATTCCGTCAGGGCCGGATCATATTTGGGCCAGGCCGTTTCGGCCACCAATTT
>CBHTTW010000055.1:0-11481 GCA_966096025.1 uncultured Alphaproteobacteria bacterium
CGGTGAATAATATCCCTGCGGGCGGGAGGCTAGCATAGATGCGCTTAAAAAAGCCCGGGTCTTTTGGGGCCCTTGTCAGCGCCAGTTTGCCGCCAGCCGCTGGGCATCCTGTTGCTCCGCGAACCGGGCTTTGCTCGCCAGCAAAGTCTTGAGCAAGGCGCGCGCGTCATTGCGCTTGCCATTGGCGTCCAGGGCGACAACCAGATGATAGGTGATGCTGGCATCCTGGGGCGTGAGATTGTGCGCCTTCTGCAAATAAGGCAGCCCGCCGGCCGCGTCCTTTTGTTGAACTTTCAACCAGCCCAGACTGTCATTCACGTTTGCGGAGTCCGGCGCCAATTGCACGGCCTTGGTGAAGAGCGAAGAGGCCCGCGCAGGATCGCCGGCCTGGATCAGGCCGCCCAGATTGTTCATGGCGAGCACGTCATTGGCGTTCTGCTTGAGGATCGCCTCATATTGGGTTCGCGCGCCGGCAAGGTCGCCTTCGGCCAGGGAAAACAGCGCAAAATTGTGCCGCACTTCCAGATCGGCAGGATTGCGGGCAAGCCATTGGCTCATCAGCGCCTTGGCGGCCGGTCTGTCCTTGGCCGTGACTTTGATCCCCACAAGCCGTGAAAGCACGGCTTTGTCCGGCTTGGCCGCCAGGCTCCTGGTCAAAATGTCCGAGGCCTGATCGTAGCGCTTGGCCTTTGTCAGCGCGTCGGCCATCAGGAGATCGGCCGCCGGGCCGGGATAGGAAGCCTGGAATGCCTGCGCCTTGGACAAAGCGGTATCGATATTGCCGAAGGCAAATTGCAGATCTACCTGGGCATTCGCCACGGAAGCGGATTGGGGACTGATGTCGGCCGCGGCATCCAGGGCCGCCAGCGTGCCCGCGCGATCGCCGGTCGCGAACAACGCTTCGGCCAGCAGCAACTGGGCTTGCGCATCGTTGGGGGTCAGGGAAACAAGCTGGCGGAAGCTCAGCACGGCTTCCTGTTTCTGGTCCAGCAACGACTGGATCTGTCCGCGAAGGGTGACGCCTTCGGTGTTGGAGGGTTGCAAGCGGACGATATCATCCGCCATCTTGAGCGCGCCCTTAAGATCCTTGCCGGCGACAAGACGCCTGGTCAAAGCCAGTCTGGGCGCGGCATCCCGCGGTGCCAGCGTGATCGCTTCGCCCAGCAGCTTGCGGGCTTCGGCTTCCTTGCCTTGGCGCACGGAAATATCGGCCAATTTCACCCGGGCGGCGGCATTCTTGGGATCGGCTGCGACAACCGCCTGCAAATCCTTGCCGGCCTCGGCATATTTCTGGGATGCAATAAAGAAGTCGGCGCGCGCCAAACTCACGGCCCGGTTATCCGGCTCCAGCCCGGATGCCTTGTCAAATGCAGCTTTGGCTTCCGGCAGATTGCGTTGCGCCAGGAAAATATTACCGCGATAGACAAGTGCCGTGGCACGTTGATTGGAATTGGCGGCGGCCAGCCGGTCGGCGGCTTGCAAGGCTTCCGCAAAGCGACCGGCGCCAAGCAACGCGGTGACCAGAGGCTCCACCACCGCGACATTGCCCGGTTCCTTAACGGCGACCTCTTTCAGCTCGGCGATGCCCTGCTCGGTATGTCCCGCGCGCAGCTCCAGAAGCGCATGGTCCTTATTCGCGCCAAGCCGTTTCAGCACGGCTTGCGCCTCGTCCCGGCGTTTCATGGCAGTATAGACTTGCGATAAAATTCTGACCGTTTCGGGATCGGACGCGTCCTGAACCGGCGCCAGAACATTGAGGGCGGATTTGGCATTGCCCTGGTCGAGATAGAGCGAAGCCAGCCGCCGCCTTGCCGTCAGGTTTCCAGCATCCTTTCCCAACACCGCGCCAAGGATGTCCGCAGCGGAGTCCTTATGCCCCGCATCGGCCGCCATCTGTGCCACGCGAAGCCCGACGTCGGGCGATGCTTGCAGCAATTCCTTTTGAAGTGTCACCGCCAGGTCCCAGGCGCCTCTGGCATCGCCGTTCTGCGACGCCAGCAGAGCCTTGTAATAAATCGGCATTTGCAGCCCCGGCCGTTTGGCCATCAGGCTGTCAATCTCGGCCGTTGCCCTGGCGTCCAGCCTTTGCTCCACCAGCAGTTCGATATGGGCGAATTGGGCCTGGAGATTGTCCGGGAAATTTTTAAGCAACTGATCGCCGAACGCCAAGGCGCCGGCCTTATCCTTGCTGGCTTTCAAGACGGCAAGCTTGAAAACGGCGATTTCGATGTCGCGCGGCGCGCTCTTGACCGCCTCATCGGCGAGTTTGCTCGCAGTCTTCAAATCGTTCTGTTGCAGCGCCAGGTTGGCCCTGGCTACCAGGCTCTCTCCGTCCCGTTCCAGCTTCAGAGCGCGATCCACGGCATCGACAGCCTCTTGCGGACGGCCCAAACGCTGGAGGGCAAAACCCCGCGCCTTCAAAAGGTTCGGTGTCGTGGCGGAGTTGGAGGTGCCGGGATCGGGAAACTCGTCCACCAATTCCTGGTATTTCTTTTGCGCCAGCATGAATTTGAAGAGATAGGGCGACACCACCGCCTCGGAGGCCCCATCTCTGCGGGCCTGACGCATCTCCCGCTCAGCGCCCGCCGCATCTCCACCCTGAAACAGAACAATGCCAAGCTGGATGCGCGCTTCGGTATTGGTCGGCGCCGCCTGAACGGCATTTTTCAACTTGATCAGGGCCTCGCGGAATTTACCGCCTTTCATCGCCGTTTGCGCTTCGGCGAGAAGCTTTTTCACATCGGCAGAGTTGGCCCGCACCGGCGCCGTCGGCTTCGGCACATCGGCGGATGCAGCAGTGGCAGCCAACAAGAGCCCGCCCATGGCGGTCCCCAGCAAAAGGTTTCTCAGGCTGCTTTCAGGGCTCCAGCTCACAATGCCCTCCGATTATCTGCGCCTGCGGACGTTAGGCGAGAATTGTGCCTTTCACTAGCGCTGCGGCGCTGTTTGGTAAACCGGAACCGAACGTGTACCGCAAAAGAAAAACGGCGGCCCGAGGGCCGCCGTTTCCTTATTCTATCAATATCTGACTTAGGCGGTCTTGGCCTTGCGGCGGCGCAGAGCGGCCGCACCCACCAGACCGGCGCCAAACAGGCTCATGGTCAGGGGTTCCGGCGCCTTGGTCAGCTCGGCGGTCAGCTTCTGAGTGATGGCCAGCTGGAACGCAGCGAAGTTGCTCGCGGTATAGTCCGTGCCGGTACCGTTCCAGGTGCAGTCGGCGCTGCCGCCCACGCCCAGGCAGTTCACTTTGATGCCGGCGGTGTTGGCCGCGGAGCTCGCCGTGGTGGGATTGCCACCCATGTTTTCTCCGCCGTCGGTGGAAACGTCGATGATGCACTTGCCGGGATTGCCGACGCAGTTCGAGCCGGCAAAGCCGCTGATCGCGGCGGTGGCGGTGATCACGCTTGCGGCAATGGCAGTCTGGGCGGCGTCATAGGTCATGCCCTGGATGGCGGCGATCAGCGCATTCTTCTTGGCCACCGTGTCGATCGTCGTCAGCGCGAAGACCTGGGTCACGTTGGTGGAGAATTTCCAGACGCCGATGGTGTTCTCACCGCCGGTCGGCAGCAACGAGGTCAGAGCGGCAACATAGCCATCCCTTTGCAGATCAAAGCCCGCTTGGCCCATGCTGCCGGAAACGTCGATGTTCAGGGCAATGATATTGGCCTGCGCGCTGGTGGCACCGGCAATCATCGGCAGCGCAATCGCGGCCGCAGCAAGCAACTTGGAACGTAACATCTGAAATCTCCCCATAACCCAAAAAGAATAAATCCTGCCGAAAAACTCGCATGAATCGTGCCAGATTCAATTTTCTAATCGAAACCGTGGGTTAGATGTAATCATGGAAAACATTGGGTGAGTGTTTGGAAAAACTGATTACAACCCTGCGCTGTCGAGTCGAGGCGTTATGGGACCGTCTCATTTGCTGCCGCAGGGATAGGTCTCATGGAGCGCATCCCCGACCAGCTGGGCGGCATTGGTCTCGGCCGCCAAGGGATTGGCTTTCATGAATTTCTGGAACTCGGCGATGGCCTGCTTGAGGGTCAGTTTCTGGGCGCAAAAGCTGGCCAGGGAGTTGTTCGGCAGGGCGCCCCCAGGCCCCGACAGGGGAGCCAGGGCGTCGGCCACCCCCGCCACATAGGCGGAGCAGGAGGGGTCCTGGGCCCGGCACAATTGCAGCAGCCTGGCGCCGCTCATAAAGGCCGCCCCGCCGCCCATATGCGGCTCGGCTGGAACCGCAGGTTGTGCCTGGGCCGGAACGGTTAACGCGCAGGCCAAAACCACAACCAAAGCGGGAAATCTCTGCACCGACCCCTCCCCTTACGGGCCGCCCCTCGGCGGCACCCAGCCGGTATTGTTCACCGCCTGCCCATAAAAGCAAAACGCCGGCGGGAGGCCGCCGGCGTTGCTACCTTCTGTTTGGTGCCGGTTTAGGCGGCGCGGACCAGCTTGCGGCGGCGCTGCAGCATGGCCAGACCCATCAGGCCGCCCAGCGCTGCAATCGACAGCGTCATGGTGCCGGGCTCGGGAACTCTCACGCCGGCCTTGTTCGAGGCAACCCAGAACAAGCTACTGCCTGTGGTCGTCGTCCGGATCTGGGCGGCAAAGAAATACGCACCGGCATTGTCGCCATTCTTTTCATTGAAATCACCCAAGGTCAGGCCGCCTGTCCTGGTGACGTCGAAACTCAGGGACGTGGGCGACCCGCCGCTATTATCGCGTTCAACAAAGTAATCGAAACCGCCAGTGTTGAAATAGGAACCGGCGTTATAGCTGCCGTTATTTTGCAACCCGGTTGAGTCGAACGTGCTGGTCAAATTCGTAATATTTTGGTTGTTGTTCAAGGCGAATGTGGGGGCGTTCCAATAGAACGCATCGTCATTATTGGTGCTGCTAAAGCGATAGCCCGACGCCAACTGAACCACGACATGAACGCTTGTGAGACCGTTTGGGGTTGAGAGCGTCACGGTGCCGAAATTGAAATTGGCGTTGGCGCCGGTGCAGTTGGCGGCGTTGCCGCTGCAATTGAGGGTGTATTGAACATCGGCCGAGGCCGGCATGGCCGTCGCGGCCAAGCCCAACATCGCAGCCAAAATTAACCAAACGCGCTTCATAGCCACCACCAAACCCTGTTGTTGTCCAAACCAAAGCAATAAACGTGCCGGTAATCTAAGCCCTTGGAAGCAAAGGTCTGTCCAAATTGGCACAACCTCTGATACTCAAAAATGTAAATCTGCTTTACAATCCAAGGGGCTAGGTGAATGACACCCCGTCATCGCTTTGCCTGGGTCTCCTGCGCCATTTTGAGCTTGCTGGCCAGGAGGTTCTTGGCCGCCTCCAACTCGCCGAAACCGCCCCGCCTGACCAAGACTTGCAGTAGCGCCTGTGACTGGGCGGTCTGGCCCGTCGCTTCCAACGCCCAGGCCAAATGATAGGCGAAGTCGGCACTGTCCGGCGCCAACTCATGCGCCCTTTGCAGCGACACCAGCGCACCCTGAAAATCGGAACGGTTGAGCTGCATGGTGCCCAAGGTGTCGAGATAATTGGCCAAGGCAGGATTGGCCTTGACCGCATTCTCAGCCAGGCCCAGGGCGCGGCGGGGATCTTCCTGCACCACCAGCCAGGCCAGGTTGTTGAGCGCCAGCGCATCCTTGGGATCGTCGCGCACCAACTGCTCGTACATCGTCTTGGCCCGGGAGAGTTCACCGAAGCCCAGGAGCAATAGCGCCTGCTGTTTCCTGGCCAGCTTGTCGTTCGGGTTGCGCGCCAGATATTCGTCCATGCTTTTCAGCGCAATCGCCTTGTCCAGGGCGCGCAATTCCTCGCCGCCGCCGGTCTCCAAGACACGCTGGATATATTTGCGCGCCGTCGCCTGGTCTTTTTTGGCCAGCGCGATGCGGGCGAAAATGATCAGCGCCCGCGGATCCTGGGAGTCCTGCACCAGCTGCATCACATTGGCCGCGTGCTGCGGGCTGTTCTGGCGCAGGCGCAGGTCGGCCAAGAGCAGGCGCGCATCCATCAGATAGGGAAAACGGAACACCACCACATTGAGCAGCGAGGCGGCGCTGTCCATATAACCGGACGCCACCGCCATGCCGGCGACGTTCAACGCGGCGCTGGGATCGGTCTGGACGAATTCCTTGGGCAGAGTGCTGGCGATATCCCAGGCCCCCTTGGGATCATTGTGACGCGCCAGAACCAGGGATTTGTAATAGCGCGCGAACACCATGTTCGGCGCCTCCTTGAGAATACGGTCGATATCGGCTTCCGCCTTGTCGGCGCGATCGGTCGAGAGATAGACCTTGATGCGCATCAACAGCGCCGAAACGCTGTTGGGACGGTCGGCATACATCTTGTCGACCAGTTGCTGCGCCCTGGTAAACTGCCGCTTTTGCAGGGCCAGCGTGGCCTTCAGCATCATGGCATCGGTATTGCCCGGCTTGAGTTTCGGCGCATCACCCGGCCGCGCGAGCGAGGCGATGGCCTCATCGACCTGCGCTTCGGCGGAATCCAGTTTGCCTTGCATCATTTCGATTTGGCCCGCGGTCATCAGCCCGCCATAGTCTTTCAGGATGGCCAGGGAGCGCTTCAGCGCCGCGTTGGCGCCGGCCGTATCGCCCAGCACCTGCAGCGCCGCAGCCCGCGCGCGCAGGACGATGCCCGCGGAATAAGTCTGATTGGCGCCGGGATCGGGATACAGATCCAGCACATTCTGGTTCTGGCCCATGATCAGCATGGCCTCCAGAATCGGGCCCAGCACCACTTCGTCGGGCGCGCCCATGCGCTGGGCGCGGCGCAGGCGGTCCAGCGCACCCTTGGGATCACCTACCATAGTCAACGTCATCGCAAAGCGCGCCACCACATAGGGATTGTTGGGCGCCAGATTCTGCGCGAGATTGAGAATGCGCAGGCCATCATCCACTTTGCCGGCTTTGATATTCCGGTCGGCTTCCAGCATCAGCACGGCGATCTTGGGCTCGAACGGGGAATCGCGCAGCGAAGGGTTCGGATCGATGGCAGCGGACGCGCTCGCCAGCGGCCAGGCGAGCGCCGTCAGCAGCAGGAAAATGGAAATGAAAATTCTAGACATGCGTGTTGGACCCGCGGCGGTGATGTCCGGATACTATCCCGGAACCGATTGACCAGATATTGACGGTTCCGGCGCGGCCCGGAACTTTAAATAAGTCCCTGTATTTGCTGGAACTTACCCGTCCTGGCGCGGCACCACGTCAAACGCGATGGTGGTGCGTTCGCTGCGATCGCGGAACGGGATCGTGCCGTGCCACATATAAGAAGGAAACAGCACCAGCCGCCCGGCCTCCGGCTGCACGGCGCGGCGCACGGGATTTTTCAGCGCCAAATCGAATGAAGGCTCGCCGAATTTGATCCAGCCCTGGCGCGCCGTCTCGTCCTTGGCGGCATCGGGCACCGCCACATAGTAGCAGGAACTGATCCAGCCCATCGGGTGAAGATGGTTGACGTGAAAGCCGCAATCGCGGAGCCGCGACGACCAGGAACCGGCATAACGGAAATCGCGCGCCCGGCGCGACAGGAAGGGATGCGCCGCATCTTCGCCAAGCCCGGCGATGTAACGCTGTACCGCTTCATCGATCCGCGCCCGGAGCTTTTCGATCAAGGGATGGCCGGCGCCGAACAGATTGTCCGGTGTCTGGCTGCCGCCGCGCAGGGATTGGCCGAGATATTCGCCGGTGCCGTGATGCAAACGGTCCAGCGCCTGGTTGAGTTCGGCATTGAAATCCGCCATGCCGGAAAAACCTTGCGGCGGCTCGAGATCGAATACGCGCACAAAGCTGTCATAGCCGTTGAGCGCCTCGTCGCGTCCATCCTCCAGCATGCGCGAGGCGATGCTGAGCAGCGCCAGGCAGGACCCTTCCCGCGGCGACAGCGCCAAGGCCTGTTCGCACAGCCAGGCCGCCTTTTCGGGATCGCCCCGCAACAGCGCCGGTTCGGCGGCGCGGCGGTACAGATCGACAGACCCGCCATGGCGCGCGATCAAACTGTCATAGGCCGCGCCCGCCTCGCCATGGCGTTTCATCATGGTCAGCGCATTGGCGACGCCGATCCCGGCGATCGGATCGCTCGTATCGCGCGCCAGCATCGCGGCGTAAATGTCATGAGCCTCGGCATCGCGTTTTTCCTGGGAGAGGAAAAACGCCTTCCCCAAAAGCAGCGGGCGGCTTTGCGGGGCCCGGTCGTAGGACTTGAGGAACTCGTCCTTGCGGCCCAGCCGGTGCAACAGATCGTTATAAAGGTGATGCGCGCCCGGATCGCCCGGATTGCGCCCCAGATGATCGCGCAGCACCGCCAGCGCCTCGTCGGGGCGCTGAAGATTTTGCAGCGCCTCGGCGCGGTGCATCGCCAGGTCGGGCACCCTGGGATCGAGCTTCTCGGCCTGGTCGCAGGCCGCCAGCGCTTCCTCATCCTTGCGCTGGCGGCGCAATGCCAGGCTGATATGAAGCAGAAACTGCGCTTTCAGGCGCGGATCGGCGGCCTCTTCAAGCCCCCGGCGCAGCGGCGCTTCGGCTTCCTGCGGCCGGCCCGCATCGGCAATCACCGCGCCCAGCGCCATCTTGGCATGCAGATGGCCGGGCATGAGCCTGATGAGATCGCGAAAGGCTTTTTCGGCCTGGTCGAATTGGCGGGTGCGATGCGCCAGTTGCCCCGCCTCGAATCTGGCATCGGCAAAATCGGGACGAAGCTTGATCGCAGCCTGGAAAGCCTGACGGGCTTCCTCGACACGTCCCAGCCCGGCCAAGGCCCGGCCCAGATTGCAAGCCAGCATGGGTTCGCGCGGCGCGGCGGCGCGGCCCTGGGACAAAAGCGTCACCGCCTCGATCAGGCGCCCCTGCGTCAGGCGTATCGCGCCCAGCATGTTCAAGACTTCCGGATCGCCGCCAAGGCCAAGCAGCGAAAGCGGCGCCAGCGCCCGTTCGGCGCCCGCCATATCGCCGGCCTGGGCCGACCGATTGGCCAGCGCCAAGGCTTGTTGAACGGCGGGATGATTGGCCATGCTGGGTTATAGAACCTTCTGCAGCCAGAATTGATACATGCCGGAAAAACAGTCCGGATTGGCGGTCTCAAACACACGCCAACTTTCCAGATCGGTGGCGGCCGGATCTTGCGGATGGCGGCGGCGGTAATCCGCCAGAACATGATCCTCGATCGCAAAGCCGAGAAAATTGAGTCGCTCGGCAGTGAGGAATGCGCCGATATCGTTTAAGGAAAATTCCTGCTCCTGAACATGAAAAAGCAGGTCGCGACAGGTGCTGATGGCGAAGAAGTCCGGATGGGCCGCGAGATTGGACGGATCGCCGTTCTGCATCAGCATCTGCCGCGCACGGCGCACATCCTCGGCGGAGGTGCCATAACCCATGGCGGCAATTTGGCCGCGCGGCGCCGCCAGTTCGCGCCTGGCCGCGGCGCTGTAAAGCCCCACCAGCATGAAACCGCCCGGTTTCAGCAGCGACAGCAGCACCCGCCAGCCGGCATAGGGATCGGCCAGGTGATGCAGCACCCCGACGGCTTCGATCAGATCAAATCGCTGGGGAAGCGATCCCAGTTCGAGCAGATCGGCCTGGGCGTATTCGATATCGCCCTGCCCTTGCGACTTGCGCGCCGCATGACCCAGGCTGCTGCGGCTGAGATCGACCGCCAAAAGACGCGTGTGCGCAAAGTGCTGTGCCGTTTCGACGGCATTGCGGCCGGTGCCGCAGCCCGCCACCAATATCTCGCAAGGCCCGGACGGCCCATCGCCCGCAATGGCGGCATGGGGGAATTTCCGGCGCAGGTGACTTGCGAGATCCTCGAGTTGCGAGGTGCCGGCGATGACCCAGCGCGGATACGGGTTTTCCTCATACTGCGCCTGCACCCGGCGCGAGACGGAATCGGAGATCGCCGTCAGCAGCGGAATTTCCGCCTCCAGCCGCCGCTCCTCCCGCGGTTCGTCGATCTGCTGAACCAGCAAGGCGGCGATGGCCGGCGGCCATGTCCTCTCGCTCAGCCGGGGCGAAAGACATGCCAGCGGAAAGTAGCTTGCCACCGCGGCGACTTGGGACGGCGTCACGGCATCGCCTTTTTCCAGCGCCGCATCCACCTCCTCGCGCAACCGCTGCGCCTGGTCCAGCTCGCCGTCATCCAGCGAAAATACATATTCATTGATGAAACACTGCCGGGCCAATGCGGCGTGGAAATCCAGCGCCCCATTCCCCTGGCCGCCGGCCTCCCGCAGCAAATGACGCCGCGCCCGGGTTAAAAGCCGTTCCAGCGCGAAATCCAGATTCGGCGTATGGCAAAGCAAGGCCTCGAGCAGCCGATTTTCCGCCAGCGCCGCCACACCATCGCCGTCGAAGACGGGGCGCGCCATCAACGCCACGATCCTGGGGCTGCGCAGGATCGCGGCGGCACAGACCTGCGCCAAATCGTCGGGCCGGTCCCAGCCTTCGCTCAAAGCGCGCTGCAACAGCGCGGACAAGGGGCCGGCATCGTCCTGGAACTGCACAGTCTTGACGCATTGGACAAAGGCCCGTTTGGCTTGCGCACTTTCCTCCAGTGCCAAAGCGCGGAGCACCGCCTCCATCGCGGTCTGGATGTCGCCTTGCGCCGACAAGGTCAAGGCGAGGCCGGCGAGGATGTCCGGTTGGCCGGATGCGATATCCGGCGCGATTTCCAGGGCGCGGCGAAAATGCAGGATGGCTTCGTCCGTTCGGCCCAAGGCGTGCAGAACGCCGCCCAGATTGGCGCGGGCGTCGGCAAAGTCCGGCGCCAGCTCCACCGCCTTGCGGTAGCTTTCCGCGGCCTCGCCGACGGAATCGAGCGCCAGCAGGGCGTTGCCGAGATTGTTGTGAACCTCGGGCAAGCCGGCGGCCAGCGCGATGGAATTGCGGTAGCTGGCGACGGCTTCGGCGGGGCGCTGCAACCGCATCAGCAGAACTCCCAAATTGTTGTGGACGTCGGCCAGGTTCGGATCGCGCGCGAGCGCGGCCCGGCAGCAGGCGAGTGCTTCATCCAGCTTGCCTTGGGCATCGAGCGCCAGGCTGAGATGGGAATGATAGACGGCGGCCTCGGGGTTTTGCGCGATCGCCTTGCGCAGCGAGGTTTCAGCCTGACGGTAACGGCCTTTTTGATAAGCGATGACACCCAGCCGGTGCAGGCTGTCGGCATGCCGGGGATCGCCGGCCAGGACCTGCCGGTAAAGCTGTTCGGCATCCTCCAAATGTCCGTCCCGGTGGGATTGCACGGCGCGCGCGAACAGTTCCGGCGGGGATGCCGGCTGGTTCTTGCTGTTGGCGCGGCGCTGCTTGCGGTTCATGGTCCGGGCGCTGGAAAAGGGCAGGCTAATTCATCCCGGCATTCCAAAAAAGCCAGCCACCAAATAGAACGGCCGGGGGGGGGGGGGGGGGGGCCGGCCCCCCCCCGCGGAGCCCAAACGGATTAGGAAGAGCAAGACGGACGGGAGCCAAG
>CBHTTW010000056.1:0-11230 GCA_966096025.1 uncultured Alphaproteobacteria bacterium
GCAGCGAGAATTCGCAAAATCGGCATGAAAAGCCCTCAAAGACATTGAAGGGCTAGCAAACCGGTCTCCAGCTCAGGTCGAACCGGTCTCCAGCCAACCAAACAACCGGAGCCTTGGAAAAACTTCTCGACAGGCGGAGACTTTTGGAGAATGGAGCCGGCAGAAAGCTCGCGCGCCCGGCTGAAGACTGCCCCTGCCGGTTTGTCCCTGCAGTAACCGCCCGTTCTTTCGCAAGGAATTAGCGTTTTCGTGGCAGAGCTTGCCCAGACCGACCTTTATCGGAATGGTTGGTGGGCCCGCCAGGACTCGAACCTGGGACCTAACCGTTATGAGCGGTCAGCTCTAACCAACTGAGCTACAGGCCCTTCCCGAAAGGGGGTATAACAGGATTTTCAGCCCCGCCAACGCCCTGATTTCGCCCCCGTTTCCCCGCAGGATGGTCCCTGGATGGGCGCCCGATTTGGAGAGCAAGAGACCATGAAAAAAGCCGTTTTTCTCACCCTGGCCTTGACCGGCTTGTTGGCCGCCGCCCCCGTCTGGGCCGCCGATCTTCGCACCATCTCCATGACCGGTCATGGCGAGATGAGGGCCGTGCCGGACCAGGTTCAGATCAATGCCGGTGTCACCAGCAGCGCCGCCACCGCCGCCGCCGCGCTCGCCGCCAACACCGCCCGCATGAAAGGCGTTTTCGATACCCTGCGGAAGATGGGCGTGCCGGAGCGCGCCATCCAGACCATTAATTTCTCGGTGTCGCCGCAATATACCGGCGGCGCCAACAATGAGCGCCCGCGCCTGACCGGCTATCAAGTCAACAACGAGGTCTCGGTGCGGCTGGACGATGTCTCCAAACTGGGTGCGGCGCTGGATGCCCTGGTCACCGCCGGCGCCAATCAGATGAACGGCATCAATTTCTCCATCCGCGAACCGGCGCCGCTGCTGGAAAAGGCGCGGGCCGCCGCCGTGGCGGATGCGCGCGCCCGCGCGGAAACTTACGCCAAGGCGGCCGGTGTCACCCTCGGGCCGGTTCAGAGCATCAACGAGGGCGGCGCCGAACCGCCCCGGCCGATGTACAAAGTGATGGCAATGTCCGCCGACCGCAGCGTTCCGGTGGCGGCGGGCGAGGAAAGCGTCACGGCCGATGTTTCGATAGTGTGGGAAATCCGCTAAAGCTTCTATATTAGGCGCATGACAAATCCCTTTTTCGAAGATTGGACCGCGCCCTTCGGCGCCCCGCCGCTGGACAAGATCGCGCCAGGGCATTTTGTCCCCGCCTATGACCGCGCCTTGGCTGAACACAGCGCCGAGGTCGCGGCCATAGCGGAAAACGGTGCTCCCCCCAGTTTCGACAACACTGTTCTGGCGCTGGAAAAGAGCGGCAAGCTGCTGACGCGCATAGAGGGCGTGTTCGGCAATTTGACCTCGGCGGCGACGAACGAGGCCTTGCAGGCGATCGAGTTGGAAATGGCGCCGCGCCTGTCGGCGCATTGGAGCGCGATCCTGATGCATCCGGTGCTGTTCGCACGGCTGGATGAACTGTACCGGAAGCGCGCCGGCCTGGGCCTGGATGCCGAAAGCCTCAAGGTGCTGGAACGCTATCATTTGGATTTCGTGCGCGCCGGCGCCCAATTGAACGCCCCCGGCCGCGAGCGATTGGCCGCCATCGGCCAGCGCCTGGCGGTGCTGGGCACCCAATTCTGCCAGAATGTGCTGGGTGAGGAAGAAGACTGGTCGTTGCCGCTGAGCGAAGCGCAAATGGCTGGTGTTCCGCAAGCTGTGCGCGACGCCGCCGCCGCGACCGCCGCATCCTTGAAACTGGACGCACCCTTCGCCGTCACGCTTTCGCGCTCCAGCGCCGAGCCCTTTTTGCAATTCGCCGACGATCGCGGCCTTCGCGAGCAGCTATGGCGGGCCTGGACGGCGCGCGGCGACAAGGACAATACCCGCAACAACGAGGCCCTGATCACCGAGATGCTGGCCTTGCGGGCCGAACGCGCCACGCTTCTGGACTATGAAAATTTCGCCGCCTTCAAGCTGGCCGACTCCATGGCCGGAACGCCGCAAAAGGCCCGCGCCTTGCTGGAAGAAGTCTGGGATCCGGCGCGCAACCGCGCCTTGCAGGAACGTGACGCGCTGCAAGGGCTGATCGCGCGCCAAGGCGCCAACTTCCGCCTGGCGCCCTGGGACTGGCGCTACTATGCCGAGAAGCTGCGCCAGGAAAAATACGATTTCGACGCCGAGCAATTGCAGCCCTATTTCCAGCTTTCCAACCTGATCGAAGCCGCATTCTTCACCGCCCAAGAACTGTTCGGCCTGACCTTTTGGGAACGCAACGACATCCCGGTCTATCATCCCGACGTGCGGGTCTGGGAAGTCCGGCGCGAAGACAGGGCGATCGGACTGTTTTACGGCGATTATTTTGCGCGGCCGGGCAAACAAAGCGGCGCCTGGATGTCCAGCTTCCGCGACCAGCACAGACTGGATGGGGACGTTCTTCCCATCATCACCAACAATTCCAATTTCAGCAAAAGCGATCCCTGCCTTTTGTCGTTCGACGATGCCGTGACCCTGTTTCATGAAATGGGCCATGCCCTGCACGGCTTGCTGAGCAAGGTGCGCTTTCCCCGCCTGTCCGGCACCAATGTGGCGCGCGATTTCGTCGAGCTGCCGTCGCAGCTGTTCGAACATTGGCTGGAGGAACCGGCGGTGCTGGAGCGCTTTGCCCGGCACCATCAGACCGGCGAACCGATCCCCAAAGCGCTGCTGGAAAAATTGCTGGCGGCCCGCAATTACGGCCAGGGCTTTGCCACCGTGGAATTCCTTGCCTCGGCGCTGATCGACATGGATTTCCACACTTTGCCGCCCGGCGGCGATCCCAAGGCGGCGCAGGCCGCCACCCTGGCGCGAATCGGCATGCCGGAGGAAATCGCGCCCCGGCATGGCGCGCCGCATTTCACCCATGTGTTCGGCGGCGACGGCTATGCCGCCGGTTATTACGCCTATCTCTGGTCGGAAGTGCTGGACGCCGACGGCTTCAAGGCGTTTGAGGAGACCAAAAACCCCTTCGATCCCGCCACGGCGCAGCGTCTGTACCAGTTCATCTATTCGGCGGGCGGTACGCGCGACTTCGCCGCCGCCTATCGCGACTTTCGCGGCCGCGATCCCAAAGTCGAAGCCTTGTTGGAGGGGCGCGGCCTGCTCGCGCCGGCGGCATGAGAAAACTGCTCGCCTCGCTTCTGTTGTTGGCGGCCCTGCCGGCACAAGCCGCAACCGCACCCAAACCGTCCATCAAGGATTGGGCGCAGTTGCCGGTGGCGACTGTCCAGCCTTACAACGAGGCGGCCAATGCCGATGCGCAAGTCGCGGCCGCCTTCACCCGGGCGCAGAAATCCAAAAAGCGCGTGCTGATCGATTTGGGCGGCAACTGGTGCGTCGATTGCATCGTGCTGGCCAATTTTGTCCGCTTGCCGGAAATGCGCCGCTTCATGGAGGCGCATTATGAAGAAGTGCTGGTGGACGTCGGCCGCTTTAATCGCAACCTGCAAATCCCGGCGAAATTCGGCATCACCGAAAGATTGAAGGGCGTGCCCGCTCTGCTGATTGCGACTCCCGACGGCAAGCTGGTCAATGGCGACAATGTATTCGCCACCGCCAATGCCAATAGCATGACGCCGCAGGCGATTGCCGCTTATCTGGCCAAATACGCCGACTGACGCACGTCAGTCCTGGTTTTCCAGGGCTTCGCGCTCCATTTCCAGCGCCAGCCAGCGTTCCTCGTCGGCATCTTTCTGGGCACGGATGTCGGCCAAATCCGCGGACAATTTGGCGAAACGGGCGGGATCGCGGGCATAAAGACCGGCATCGGAAAGCGGCTTTTCCAGCTCGGCGATTTTAAGGTCCGCCGCCGCAATCTTTCCCGGCAGAATTTTCAGGGCATGTGCATCGGCGAAATTCATTTTGGGCGGATTTACCCGGCTGGGTTTTTCCACGGCCGCCTTGGCCGGTTTGCGGGTTTCGGGGCGTGCCGGCGCCGCCTCGCCGCGCTGCACCAGCATGTCGCCATAGCCGCCGGCATATTCGGTGAACCGGCCATTGCCTTCCGCCAAAACAATGCCGGTCGCCACCCGGTCCAGAAAATCACGGTCATGGCTGACCAAAAGCGCGGTGCCGGGATAATCGGCGATCACCTCTTCCAGCAGGTCCAAGGTTTCCAGGTCCAGATCATTGGTGGGCTCGTCCAGCACCAGGAAATTGGAGGGCGTGGCAAACAGCTTGGCCAGAAGCAGCCGCGCCCGCTCGCCGCCGGATAAGACCTTGACGGGGGTGCGCGCCTGTTGCGGCGTGAACAGGAAGTCCTGCAAATAGTTCATCACATGGCGTGGTTTGCCCGCCACCATCACCGTATCGCCGCTGCCATCGGTCACCGCCGCCGCCAGGGATTGTTCGGGATGGAGTTGGCTGCGTGTCTGGTCCAGCTTGGCCATCAACAGGCCCTGGCCCAGCTTCACATTGCCTTTTTGCGGCGCCAGCTCGCCGATCAACAGCTTGAGCAAAGTGGTCTTGCCCACGCCATTGGGCCCGACAATGGCGATGCGGTCGCCGCGATGGACACGCTGGCTGAAGTCGCGCACGATTTCCTGTTCGCCGTAGGAAAAAGCCACCCCCTTGGCGTCGATCACCTTGGTGCCGCTGCCCGTGCCCTCCGCCGCTTCCATTTTGACGGTGCCCAGCTGGCGGATCTGCTCGCGGCGTTCGGTGCGCATCCCGCGCAACCGCTCCAGCCGCCCGACATTGCGCTTGCGCCGCCCCGTCACGCCGTAGCGCACCCAATCCTCTTCGGCGGCGATGCGCCGTTCCAGCTTGTGGCGCTCGACCTCTTCCTTTTCCAGCATCTCGTCGCGCCAGGACTCAAAAGACGCAAAACTCTTTTCCAGCCGGTGAGTTTTGCCGCGATCCAGCCATACGGTGGCGCGGGAGAGATTTTCCAGAAAGCGCCGGTCATGGCTGATCAGCACCAGCGCGCTTTTGCTGGATTTGATCTCGCCTTCCAGCCATTCGATGGCGCGCACGTCCAGATGGTTGGTGGGTTCATCCAGCAGAAGAATATCGGGACCCGGCGCCAAGGCCCGGGCCAGCGCCGCCCGCCTGGCTTCGCCACCGGAAAGCGTGGCGGGATCTTCCAGGCCCGACAGGCCCAGATTGCCCAACAGATAAAAGGCGCGATTGGGATCTTCGTGGGACCCCAGGCCCGCCTCGACATAGTCGCGGGTGGTGGCATAGCCGCTGAGATCAGGCTCCTGCGGCAGATAGCGGATGGTGGCGCCGGGCTGGGCAAAGCGGGTGCCGCCATCGGCCTCCGTCAGCCCCGCCGCGATCTTGAGCAGGGTGGATTTGCCCGAACCATTGCGGCCCACCAGACACAGGCGGTCGCCCGCGCCGACCATGAGTTCCGCGCCGTCCAGCAGGCGCTGGCCGCCGAATGCGACAGCAATATCCTTGAGGTGCAAAACGGGCGCCATGGGCCGCTATCTGCTTGGCCCAGACGCAGCAATCAAGGGAAATTTAGCGGGTTTTCGAGGTGACCATGGCGCCGGGGCGGGATTCCATCTTCAGAACCGCCTCGGGGCGTTCTGTCAGCGCCTTGCCGTCAAAATCGAACACCCGGATATCGCGCTCCACCGAACATTGCACCAACAGGCGCTTGCCGTCGTCGCTGAACACCGCGCCCTGGCAGGCATGACCCAGCTGGGCATCGGCGATATGGGTCAAGGTGCCCTTGCCCACGCCGAACAGGCTGAGCTTGCCGAACACGCTGTTGTAATTGGGCGCATTGCGCACCGTGGCCGAGCCATTGCCGATCACCAGCGCGACATACTTGCCGTCCGGCGACAGCACCGCTGCTTCCGGAAGTGCGCCGACTTCGACCGCATAGGTAATCTTGCCGTTCGATGTGTCGGTCACGGTGGTGGCGGCGCTGCCCTTGGTGGTGGTGGGCGAGCCGCCGAAATTGTTGACGATCAGATAGCGCCCGTCTTGGGTGAGAGTGCCGCCATCCGGCTGGGTGCCTACCGTATAGTCGGCCACACGCGAAAGCTGGTCGCCCTTGATCGCCAGCTTGGTCACCTTGCCGTCGCCGAAGCGCAGGGCATAGGCCGTCTTGCCGTCACGGGAGATGATCACATCGCGCGGCTCGGCCTTGGCTTCCAGCTTGACCTGGCTGGCCTGGGTGAGCTGGCGGTCCTTGATGGTGAAAAGGGTGATGGTGTCGTCGCCGACGCCGGTCACCAGGGCAAAGCGGGCTTTCTTGTCCAGATAGATGCCGGTCGTGCCGAGACCGGCCTGTACGGTCTGAAGCAATTGCGGCTTGGTGGGATTGTCCAATCCGATGACCGCTAACGTGCTTTCCGCCGTCAGCTTGCCGTCGGCACCGAATTTCTGCGGACAGGCGGACAGCGCAAAACTGTAATCGGGCGCCACCGCGATGGCGCTGGGCGGGCCCATCTGGGTGGCGCATACATGCAGCATGCCGATCACCTTGGGCGCCTTGCTGCTGGAAAATTCGATGGCCGCGACACTGTCGGGGGTCGGCACCATCGGCAAGCCGTCACCGGCGCGCACTTGCTTGCCGTCCTGTCCGGAAATCACCAGATCGGCGAAAGCCGCCACGGGTGTCAAAACCAAAGCCGTCGTCAGCAGAGCGGTGCGCAAAATCATGGTATTTCCCCGAGCATTCTTCCTTGATTGAGACGAGACTAGCGTCGGCATCCCCTAAAAGAAAAGGGCAGCCCAGCGGGCTGCCCTTTGAGATTGCGGTGCAACAATTCCTTACGACAAGGAATAAGCCGTCTTGATCTGTGTGAAGAACTCCACCGCCGCAAAGCCCTGCTCGCGATTGCCATAGGAGGAACCGCGCGACCCGCCGAACGGCACGTGATAATCCACGCCGGCGGTCGGCAGGTTGATCATCACCATGCCCGCCTTGACGTTGCGCTGATAGTGGCGCGCATGTTTCAGGCTGGTGGTGACGATACCGGCGGAAAGACCGAAATTGCCGCTGTTGGAATGCGCCAGGCCTTCTTCGTAATCCTTGATCTTGACCACCGAAACCACCGGACCGAACACTTCTTCCTGGTTGATGGTGTCGCCGATCTTGGTGTCGACGATCAGGGTGGGCGACATGTAATGGCCGGGGGTCGCCAGTTTCAGCGGCTCGGCGCCGCCGGCCAGCAAGCGGCCGCCTTCCTTGATGGCGATATCGACATATTTCAGATTGCCGGCCAGCTGGGTGTCGGTGACGGCCGGACCCATCTGGGTGGTGGAGTCCAGCGCGTTGCCCACCTTCAGCGCCTTGGCGCGGGCGGCAACGCCTTCGACGAACTTGTCGTAGATGCCGGACTGCACGAACACGCGGCTGGAAGCGGTGCAACGCTGGCCGGTGGCGAAATAGCCGCCATCCACCGCGATCTGGATGGCGCGATCCAATTCGGCATCGTCCAACACGACCAGCGGATTCTTGCCGCCCATTTCCATCTGGACGCGGGCGAAATGCGACAGCGCGGCTTGGGCGACCTTGGCGCCGACAGTCTGCGAACCGGTGAAGGAGACGCCATTGACATCCGGATGCTTGGAAAGGGCATCGCCGATAACGCCGCGGCCCAGCACCAGGTTGGCGATACCGGCCGGCGCACCGGCCTCATGAATGATCGACATCAGCGCGTGCGCCACTGCCGGGGTGGGATTGGCGGACTTCAGCACCACGGTGTTGCCGAAGGCCAAAGCGGGCGCGATCTTCCAGGCCGGAATGGCGATGGGAAAATTCCACGGCGTGATCAGGCCGTAGACGCCCACGGCTTCGCGATAGGTCTGGATCTCAACGCCAGGGCGCACCGATTCCAGATTCTGGCCATGACGGCGCAACGCCTCGCCGGCGAAATATTTGAAGATGCGGCCGGCCCGAACGGTTTCGCCGGTGGCTTCTGGAAGCGTCTTGCCTTCTTCGGTGGCGAGCAGTTTGCCCAGCACATCCTTGCGCTCGATGATCATGCTGCCAACCTTGTCCAGCAGGTCGGCACGGACTTCGGGGCTCGCCCCCGACCAGCCCGGGAAGGCGCTGCGGGCGGCGGCAACGGCATCGTTGACATCTTCGACCTTGCCGTCCGGGAACTTGGCGACGATCTCGTTGGTGTTGGAGGGATTGGTGCTTTCGAGCGCGCCGGGGGCGGAAATCTGTTTGCCGCCGATGAAATGGGTCAGGGTCTCGGTCATCAAATCTCTCCTGGGGAAGGGGCGTTAGGCGTGAGCCGGACCGCCCGAAAAAAGGGGGAAAATTGCTGGGGTGTATTTAAGGGGTTGGCCACGCTAATCCAACCCCGGAACTGCATCCCAGAGGTGCCGTGGGGGTATAGGTCGCAGGTCCAGCTAAGTGCCCTACTTCAGGCGCTTAAAAGCCCACGCCGGACAAGGTTTTTCATCAGGTCGGAAATGCCGAAAGTCCAGGGCGGCACCTGTTTGCAGGTCGAAACCCGGTTCTCCAGCACGCCCAGCTTGGGGGTGGAGATGCGGACCACATCGCCTTCCTTATGGGTGAAGCCCGAGCCCTTGACGTCGCGGTCCTGGGTGGGGGCGAACAGGGTACCGAGGAACAGCACAAAACCGTCGGGATATTGATGCTCGCTGATGGTCTGTTTCACCAGTTCCAGCGGATCGCGGCTGATTTCCGACATGGTGGACTTGCCTTCCAGCCGGTAATTGTCGGTGCCCACGATTTCCAGTTCGACCACCGCCTGGCGCACATCATTGATGCTGAATTTGTCGTCGAACATGCGGATGAAGGGCCCCAGCGCCGACGCGGCATTGTTGTCCTTGGCCTTGCCGAGCAAGAGCGCGCTGCGCCCTTCATAATCGCGCAGGTTCACGTCATTGCCCAGGGTGGCACCCACCGCCTTGCCGTGACGGTCGACCACCACCACGATTTCCGGCTCGGGATTGTTCCAGGTCGATTGGGTGCGGATGCCGACATAGTCGCCCCAGCCGACCGACGATAGCGGCGGCGCCTTGGTGAAGACTTCGGCGTCGGGTCCGATCGCCACTTCCAGATATTGCGACCACAAGCCGTCGGCGATCAAAGCATCCTTGAGCTTGGCGGCTTCCGGCGAGCCCGGCACGACCTTGCGGATGTCGGTGCCGATGCGCGCCGCCAATTCTTCGCGGATCGATTGGGCCCTGCCCGGCACGCCTTTGGCGCGTTCCTCGATTACCCGCTCGATCGCCGAAACCGCGAAGGTGACACCGGCCGCCTTGACGCATTGCAGGTCCACCGGCGCCAGCAGCTTGACCTTGGGCGCGGCCCCATTCGACCAAGCGGTTTCAAGCCCCAGATCGTTGATGTCGCCCAAATCCTTGCCTTGCGGCACGCCATTCCATTTTTCCAGCAGCTCCGACACGGTGGGCGCGGTCTTGCTGACGTCGAACACCCGCCCTTCCTTCACCACAATGGGCGTCGGGCCTTCGCCCATATCGATACGGCCAACCAGCACGGCATCGCGCCAATCTTGCGGCAAGGGAAAGCTACTCTTGGTCATGAGGGGTTCTTACAGCTCTAACTTCAAGGTGTTGCGAATGTAATTGGCGGTGATACGGGCACTTTCCTTGGGCGGACGCCAGGGGGACGTATCCAGCTCCACATTCAAGTGACCGCGCCAATTGATGGACTTCAGATAGGCAGTGATGGCCGGAAAGTCCACGCCGCCCTCGCCCATTGGGTAAAAATAAGGATCGTTCATCATGTCGCGGTCGGGCTTGGGCACATTCTTGGTGCCGCCCTTGTCATTGCGCCTGGTATCCTTGAAGTGATACTCGATCACGCGATTGCCCAATTTCTTGGCCAGCGCCACGGGGTCCATCCCCGCCATGGTGATATGGCCGGTATCCAGGACGAACTGGACATTTTCCGGCTTGGTATTTTCCATCAGATACATGGTTTCGCGCTCATCCTGGATCTGGCTTCCCAGATGGGCATGGACGCCGAACTTCATGCCCAGCTCCTCGCGGATGCGCTGGCCCAGAAGTTCGCAGGTCTTGGCGATCTCCTTGAGGTCCTCAAGCGGCGTGCCGTTCGGCTGTTTGCGCGGGCCGGTATTGGTTTTCTGATGATCGCAGCCGAAACGGCGCGAGAAGCGCGTCATGTTGAAATGATTGTCGACCACCGCCTGGCGCTCGGCCGGATTGTGGAAGTTCACGCTGCCGCCCGCCGCACCGCCGGTGATGGCGGTGAACTGCGCCCCGATCTCATACATGCGGTGCTGCAGGGCTTCCCAGCGGTCGGGATAATAGACTTCGCGCTTGACGCGGGCGCCCTTGGGATATTTCCAGCTATAGCCGTCGGGCCAGGCCTTCATCGCCTGGGTGTCGCGCGGCGCCGGCTCAAACCCATCCGAAGTGGCGCAGAAGGAAGAACCGAAAATCTCGAAATAGCGGAAGCCGACTTCACGCCCTTCCGTAATACCCACAAAGGGGCTGCCTTCCCAGCCGCCACGCGTGTTGGTGGTATAGCCGACGCGAAACTGCTGCTGCTGGGTCAGCGGGGCTTGTTTTTCCATACGGGGCGACCCGGCATAGGCCGGTCCCGTGGGCTGGGCATAAAGCGGCCGCGCCGCCAGCAATCCGCCCGCGGCAACCGAAAGGCCAAAGAATCTCCTGCGATCCATCGTTCGTCTTCCTTCCCCTGGGGGCGCCTCTGGTGGGCGCTTTGATGCATATAGTTTAGTCAGCCGGGGGCGCTATCGCCACCCCGGCCAGACCTACTCCGGCTTCCGGCCGCAACTCAAGCACACATCTCTCAACATGTGGAAATGACCGGCAGATATTGCAGTGCAATATTGGAAATTATGGGTATAACCGGCCCCGTTCGAACTCCGGTTTATACTGAGGATCACAGCTTATGATTTACGCAGGTCGTTTTTCGGGCCGCAACGCAATCATCACCGGCGGCGCGTCCGGGCTTGGCCTGGAGGCGGCCAAGCGCATCACGGCCGAAGGCGGCAAGGTCTGCCTTTGGGATCTCAATCCCGAAAGCCTCGCCCGCGCGAAAAAGGACAGCGGCGCCGTTCACAGTGTGGCGCTGGACGTCAGCGACGCCAAGGCAGTCGAGGCGGCCGTCGCAGACACCCTGAAGGCGCTGGGCAAGATCGACATCCTGATCAACAGCGCCGGCATTACCGGCGCCACCCAGCCG
>CBHTTW010000057.1:0-11173 GCA_966096025.1 uncultured Alphaproteobacteria bacterium
ATGCAGGCCGGTGACTTCGTCATTGAGGCCCATCCTGGCATTGCGCACCGCGAAACTCTCCAGGGAGGAGTCGCCGCTGCTGCGCGCATTGATGACATCCCGGATGCGGCCGATGACATCGTCGTCGCCGGCATTCTTCTGGTTGCCCAGCCGGATGCGGCCGTCCTTGAAATGGACCAGGGAGAATTCCACGCCCACCAAGGTGATGCGCTTGATGACAAATTCGCCATGCAGGAAGGGCGCCGCCGCCAGGCCGATCGCCGCCTTGGGGGCGCTGATGACGACCTGACCCCTGGCATCCTTGATGCGGGCGCCCAGCACCACCAGATTGACCCGGCCCTGGTCGCGGGTCCATTCGATGGCGGCCTGGTCATAGTCCAGGTTTATGCCGGGCAAGGCCTCCTGAATCGCCCCGGCCAGGGTGCTTTTCAGCGGCCCCAGGGAAACCGGCCCCCACAACAGACGCAGTCCCGCCCCGGCCACAAAAAACACAATGGCCGCCACCACCACCCCGGCAAAAAGCGCGGCCCGGCTGATGTGATGGGCCTTGATGAAATTGGCAAAAGGCAGCTTCACGCGGCGTTTCTCGATATTCTTACGGTTGTAATACGACTGTTGGGCCTAAAAAGGGCAAATATCACAGCCCCTTGGCCTTTGGCCCTGGTTGCCTTCTTCCCGCGGGTTAGGGTTAAATCCGATTGGTTAGAAGGGGTTGGGAACTTTCCATGGCGGCGGGGAAGGAAAAAACGTCTGCGGGCGGCCGATCTGCGGGTCTGTCGGCCGGCGACCGCGCCCCTTCCTTCAAGATCGCCGGCGATGGCGGCGAAACACTTTCCTCGTCCGGTCTCAAGGGTGCGCCTTACGTGATGTATTTCTATCCCAAGGACGATACCTCGGGCTGCACCAAAGAGGCCATCGGCTTTTCCGAAAGCCTCAAGAAATTCGAGACGCTGGGTGTGACGGTGATCGGCGTTTCCAAGGACAGCCTGGAGTCCCATGCCAAGTTCCGCAAGAAACACAAATTGAAAATCGCCCTGGGCTCCGATCCCGAAACCAAGATGGCGAAAGACTGGGGCGTGTGGGGCGAGAAGTCGCTCTATGGCCGCAAATATATGGGGATGGAGCGCGCCACCTTCCTGGTCGACGCCAAGGGCGTGATCCGGCAGGCCTGGCACAAGGTCAAAGTCCCCGGCCATGTCGAAACGGTCCTGGCGGCGGCAGCGGCGCTATGAAGAAGCCGTCCAAAAAATTCTGGCGCCACGCGCCATCGCCGCGGCCGGCTTCGCGCTCGTTTTTCTGGCACCGGCGCCTGATCGGAAAATCGCGCGCCGCCGAGCCGCATGTCACGGTCGGCGCCCCCGATCCGCAAGTACCGCAGGAAACGCCCCGGTTGACGGAACGCGCCTGGCAATGGATCCACGCCACCTTCCCGGAACGCCAGATTTACATCCGCAGCGACGGCCGGGTTCAGTTCTTCACTTTTGGTCCCTCCTTGCAGGCCACCCTGGCAGGCCTGGTGCTGATCTTCCTGGGCTGGGTGGCCTTCGCCACCGTCAATGTGGTGTTCAAGGACCGCATTATCGCCGCCAAGGACCATCGCTATCAGCAGATGCAGGCGGCCTATGAAAACCGGGTCTCCGATCTGCAGACCAACTATGACGAGCTCAATGCCGCCCTGGTCTCGGCCGAGGATAAGTTCAAGGCCACCGCCGACATGCTGCAAACCAAGCAGAATGCCATTGCCGGTTTTCTCAACCGCGCCAGCCAGGTGCGCGCCTCCCTGGGCGGCCGCCTGCCGGAAACTGCCGGCACGCGGGCGCGGATTTCTTCCAGCCCGGAAAATCTGAGCGTTGCGGCGCCTGTCGAGGATATGGATTCCTCGCAGCTGGTGATGATGCCGGGCCCGGCCCAGCCCCAGCCGCGCACCGGCAAGCCGGTCAAGTCCAGCCTGCTGGACGGCATGGTCCGGCGCGTCGCCGCCTTGTTCCAAGCCGAGGATGGGGCCAAGCGGGCCTCGGCCCCGCGCGAAAATTCCCCCATCTACGCGCAGCATCCCGGCCTCAAACTGCTGGCGCGGCAGACGGCGCGGCTTAACCGGTTGGGCGAGGCGGAAAATCAGCTGATGGCCAAGACCGAAGGGGCGCTGGGCCAAGGCGTCGGCAATCTGCGCGATGTCATGCGGCGCACCGGCATCAATCCCGACTCCTTCGCCCGCAAGGTCGCCGGCGCGCATGGCGTGGGCGGCCCGGAAATCCCGCTCAGTCAGGTGCGGATCGAAGGCATTTCCGATCCCCGTTTCTCCCAGGCCTATCTCAGCGCCTCGGCGGTGCTGGATCAGCTCAATGGCCTGTCGGCGGCGCTGGATCATGTGCCGCTGGCGGCGCCGGTTTCGGCCGGCAGTTTCGACAAATCCAGCGGCTTCGGAGCGCGAGTCGATCCCTTCACCGGCCGCTATGCCTTCCATCCCGGCATCGATTTCGCCGGCCCCTGGGGCAGCGTGGTCCATTCAACAGCGCCGGGCACGGTGGTGTTCGCGGGCAAACGCGGCGGCTATGGCAATATGGTGGAAGTGGATCACGGCTATGGCATCCACACCCGCTATGGCCATCTCTCCACCATCAGCGTGCGGGTCGGCGCCCATGTCGGCAGGGGCGGCGGACTGGGGCGGGTCGGCTCCACCGGACGCAGCACCGGATCGCATGTCCATTACGAAGTCTGGTATGACGACGTCGCCAGGAATCCCAACAAATTCATCGAGGCCGGCCGTAATGTTCTCTAGAAGCAAAGACAGCGCGCCCCCGCCTGGGCCGGCGGCGGCTCCCGCCGCCAAGCGCGGCCGTCCCGGGCCTTCGATCATCAGCAACGACATGGCGATCCAGGGCAGCCTGCGCTCCAGCGGCGACATGCAGGTCGACGGCAAAGTGGAAGGCGACATCCGCACCGCCGGGCTGGTGATCGGCGAAGGCGCCGAAGTGCATGGCGAAATTTTCGCCGAGGACGTCACGGTGCGCGGCAAGGTGATCGGCCGCATCCGGGCGCGCAAGGTTCTATTGGCGGCCACCAGCCATGTCGAAGGCGATATCCTGCACGAAGCCTTTGCCGTGGAATCGGGCGCCTTCTTCGAAGGCAATATCCGGCATTCCGACAATGTCCTGGACGATGGCATTGCGGCAGCCCCGGATGTGCCGTTTCAAGCGCCCCAACCCGCGCCCGCAACCGAAGCGGCCAACCTGTTCGCGCCGCTCAGCCGGGTCGCGACATAAGCCGCCTTCAGCCGCCGGGAAACATCCGCTTCATTCGGCGCAGCACTTCGGCCAGGTCGCGGGGATAGACATCCTCGCCGGTATTTTCGATCTCTTCGGGCGTCCACCAGCGCAGCTCCAGCAGGGCGGCGCGCTCATGATCGGTGGCGCCTTGCAGCGCGGGTGTGATATCGCAGCGCCCCAGGAAAAACGTGTCGGTGTTTTCCACCATCACGCCGTCATATTCGAAAATGCCGACCGCGGTATGGACCGGACCGTGCAGCGCCGGATTGAGGCCCAATTCCTCCAGCACTTCTCGCTTGACCGCATCCAGGGCGCTTTCGCCCGGCTCAACCCCGCCGCCCGGCGTCGCCCAGAAGGTGTAAATCTCCTTGCCTCTGGGCATGGCGAAATGGATCAGCAGCACCCGTCCCGCGCCATCCATCAGGATGGCCCGCGCGGCCTGGCGCGGCCTATTCAAGGTCCTCGACCTTTTCGCGCGGCTTGCCGCCGACTTCCTGGGCAAGTGCCGCGGCCATGAAGGGATCCAGATCGCCGTCCAGCACATCCGACGGCGTGCGGCTTTCCACCCCCGTGCGCAAATCCTTGACCAGCTGATAAGGCTGCAAGACATAGGAGCGGATCTGATGGCCCCAGCCGATGTCGGATTTCTCGCCGACAAAGGCGCCGGTCTCGGCCTTCTTCTTTTCCAGCTCGATTTCATAGAGCTTGGATTTCAGCATGTCCCAGCAGATGGCGCGGTTCTGGTGCTGGCTGCGTTCCGACTGGCTGGCCACCGCGATGCCGGTGGGCAAGTGGGTGATGCGCACCGCGCTTTCGGTCTTGTTGACATGCTGGCCGCCGGCGCCGCTGGCGCGATAGACGTCGACGCGCACCTCTTTCTCGGGAATGTCGATATTGATGGACTGATCGATCACCGGATAGACGGTGACGCTGGAAAAAGACGTATGCCGCCGGGCGTTGGAATCGAAGGGCGAGATGCGCACCAGCCGGTGCACCCCCGCCTCGGTCTTCAGCCAGCCATAGGCATTCTCGCCCTTGACGAGCAGCGTGGTGGACTTGATGCCGGCGCCCTCGCCTTCACTCTCCTCGATCAGTTGCAGCTTGTAGCCGTGGCGCTCGGCCCAGCGCGTATACATGCGCAGCAGCATCGAGGCCCAGTCCTGGCTCTCGGTGCCGCCGGCCCCGGCATGGATTTCGATATAACTGTCGTTGCCGTCGGCTTCGCCCGACAGCATGGATTCCAGCCGCATCTGTTCGGCGCGCCGGTTGAGCGCCAGAAGCGAATTTTCCGCGTCCGTCACCATGGCGGCGTCATTCTCGGCTTCCGCCATTTCGATCAGCTGGGTGGCATCGGCCAGCTCGTTGGTCAGCTTGGTGACCGCGCTGAGCGAAGCGTCAAGCTTCTGGCGCTCGCGCATCAATTTTTGCGCGGCGGCGGGATCATTCCAGATCGCGGGGTCTTCGGCCTTGGCGTTCAGTTCGTCCAGGCGGCGGTTGGCGGCATCCCAGTCAAAGATGCCTCCTCAGCAGGGCAAGAGCCTGCTGGATATCGTCGGCGGCGCGGGTGATTTCGGGGCGCATGACGGGTGCTTAATCGAGGGGATCAATAAAGTCCACCGGTACCCTCACCCACCGAAGACGGGGGCGTGGGACTTGCGTTACCGGCGGCGGCCATTCCCGGCATGCCTTCTTCCGGCGCATTGGCTTCGCCCGGCGCGGTGCCGGCCTTGAAGGCTTCCACTATGGCGCCCGGCGTGCCGGCGGCAACCGGATTGCCGCTCTTCCAGTCGATCGCCACTTCCTCGATGCCGGGCGCGATCCGGAACGGGGTGGGCGGCGCATCCTTCAGCGCCTCTTTCATGAAATCGCGGAAGATCGGCGCCGCCACCGTGGCGCCCTGCTCATGCGGCCCCAAGGTGCGCGGATTGTCGAAACCGACAAACACACCGGCGACCAGGTCGGGCGAAAAGCCGATGAACCAGGTGTCCTTGGCGTCCGACGAGGTGCCGGTCTTGCCCGCCAACGGCTTGGGGATCTGCGCCCCCACCGAATAGGCGGCGGTGCCGCGCTGAACCACGCCCTGCAGCATGGAAACGATCTGATAGGCGGTGCGGGAATCGATGATCTGTTCGCGTGTGTCGGCCAGCAGCGGCTCTTCCTGGCCGCGCCAATTGGCATCGTTGCAGCCCTCGCATTTGCGTTCGTCGTGACGCCAGATGGTCTTGCCGTTGCGGTCCTGGATGCGGTCGACCAGCGAGGCGCTGATCTTCTTTCCGCCATTGACGAATTCGGCATAGCCGGTGACCAGGCGCATCAGGGTGGTTTCGTATGAGCCCAGCGAATTGGCCAGCAAGGTCGGCAGCTTGTCGTAAACCCCGAAGCGGATCGGCATTTTCACCACTTCATTCATGCCCAGCTCATTGGCCAGATGCACGGTCATCAGGTTGCGCGACAGTTCCAGGCCGCGGCGCAGGGTTGTGTCGCCCAGATACTCGCCGCGCTCGAAATTTTCCGGGCGCCAAATCCCCAGCCCCGGCCCTTGATCGAGTTCAAAGGGCGCGTCCAGCGCCTTGCTGGCCGGGGTGTAACCATTGTCCAGCGCCGTGGCATAGACAAAAGGCTTGAAGGCGGAACCCGGCTGGCGCTTGGCCTGCATCGCGCGGTCATATTGCGAAGAGGCGTAGGAGAATCCGCCGGACATCGCCAACACCCGCCCGGTATGGGGATCCATCACCACAATGGCGCCATTGATCTCGGGCACCTGGCGAAGTCCGAACTCACCCGCCTTGGCCGGCGCCGGCAAGGGTTCGACATAGAAGACATCGCCCGGCTTGACCACTTCCTGCGGCGTGGTCGGACGTGGTCCCCAGACCGCACCGGGCAATTGCCGGTTCGCCCAGCGATAGCCGTCATAGGGCAGCACGCCGTTGCTGCCGTCGGCGAAACCGAGCTGGACGTTCTTGCCGTCATAGGCGAGCGCCACCGCCAGCCGCCAGGTCTCAATGCCCGAAGCTTCCGGAATATCATCCAGCTGCTTTTTCCAATCGGCGAGATCGATGTGTTTCTTGGCGCCGCGCCATCCATGGCGGCGGTCGTAACGCACCAAGCCGCTGCGCAAGGCGCCGACGGCATAGTTTTGCAGCCGCGTATCCAAGGAAGCGCGCACCTGCAAGCCGCCGTCATACAGCCCCTTGGCCTTGTACCGTCCGATCAAAAGCCGGCGCACTTCCTCGACATAATAGTCAACGTCGGCGGCCTGGCTGCCCAGCGCGCGGGTCTGGGTAACCAGCGGCTCAGCCGTGGCGGCGGCAGCCTGCTCCCGGGTGATGAAATTATTCTCCAGCATCCGGGAGATCACCCAGTTGCGCCGGTCCTGCGCCGCCTGATGATGGAAACGCGGATCATAATGGCTGGGCGATTTGGGCAGGGACGCCAGGAAGGCGACTTCCGAGATGGTCAACTCGTCCAGCGACTTGCCGAAATAATTCAGCGTCGCGGCCCCCACGCCATAGGAGTTCTGACCCAGATTGATCTCGTTGAGATACAGCTCCAGGACCTTTTCCTTGGGGTATGTCGCATCGATGCGCACCGCCAGGATGGCTTCGCGGATCTTGCGCGCCATTTTGAGTTCGTTGTTGAGCAGGAAGCCGCGCGCCACCTGCTGGGTGATGGTGGAGGCGCCTTGCGGCCGGCGCCCTTCCAGCAACAGAAAGACATCCTTGATCGCCACCCGCAGGATGCCGGAAGGATCGACGCCGGGATGGTTGTAGAAATTGCGATCCTCGGCCGAGAGGAAAGCCTGCTTCACCAGGGTGGGAATGAAGGCCGATGGCACAAAGATACGCCGCTCATGGGCGAACTCGCCCAGCACGGTTCCGTTACCGGCATAGACCCGGGTGGTGATGGGCGGGGCATAGTCCTGCAGGGTCTCCACACTGGGCAGATCGCGCGTCAGGGTGATCAGCCAGAATGCGGCCAGACCGATGACGACCACGACCAGCGCGGCGCCGGTCAGGGCCAGCCATTTCAAGAGACGGGAAAGAAAAGACTGCATGGGACTTACGCAATTATAAAGATGCCGGAAGGCGGTTGCCAGAGGGTGAATAAGCGGGTGAACACGGGATCACCGCGCCGCCTGGACAGTGGAAGGGCGGGTAAACTGGGCATCCACCGCGTCCGCGATGGCGCCGGCGACCCGGGTCCGCCAGGAATCGGTGTTCATCTGGGCGGCGTCGCCGCGATTGGAGAGATAGCCCAGCTCGATCAGCACGGCGGGAACATCGGGCGCCACCAGCACCGCCAGGCTGGCGCTGCGATGGGGGCTGCGCGCCAGGAGATCGGTGACTTGGCCCATGCTCTTGAGCGCATGGGTGGCGAATTCCGACGATTTGTTGCGGGTGTCGCGCTGCGCCAGTCCGATCAGGATGGGCGCCACCGGATTGTTCTCGCCCGACAGGTCCACGCCGGCGATCACATCGGACTGGTTTTCGCGCTTGGCCAGGGCGGCGGCTTCGCGGTCGGAGCGGCCGTCATTGAGGGTATAGATCGAGGTGCCGGTGGTATCGGCGTCGGGATTGGAGTCGGCGTGCAAGGCGATGAAAAGGTCCGCCTTCTTGGCGCGCGCGATGGCGACCCGCTGGCGCAGGGGGACAAAACTGTCCGTGTCGCGCGTCAGGAATACGCCATAGCCGCGGCTGCGCAATTCCCGCGCCAATTTGAGCGCCTGCGCCAGCGCCAGATCCTTCTCCATCAACCCATTGACGCCGACGGCGCCCGAATCCAGCCCGCCATGGCCGGGATCCAGCACAATGATCTTCTTGCCCCGCACCGTGGAAGGCGTTTGCGCGGCGATCAGCGCCGCCAGCTTTTCCGCATCGCTTTCGCGTTTCTTGAGATCGGCGGGCCAGCCGGCCTGGGCGTCGAATTTGGCGCGGCTGGCGGGGAACAGATCGATCACCACCCGGTAGCCGAAACCGGCGGTGGGCGGGATCACAAGCGCGTCGGATACCGTGACCGGCGCATTGAGGTCGATCACCATGCGCGAATTGCCGGCGCGGAATTGGCCGAAGCGGTAGGATTTGACCGGACCATAGCCGCTGGGTCGCGGCGGCGCGCCCAACCGCCAGGACACTTCCGGCATGTCGATCACCACCCGGTCGGGACCGGCGAGCGCAAAGGCGCGCAGATTCACCGGATCGGACAGTTCGATCACCAGACGGGTACGGTCCTGATGCTCGCCGATGCGGGCGCTCATCACGACGGGCAAGGGCCCCTGCGGCTTGGCGCCCGGCGCGGGATTTCTGGCCGGCGCATCCTGATTGCGCAGCAGCCGGCCGATGGCATCGTCCGCGCCGATGGCGCGAGGCACCATCACCGCCAACAGGGCGGCAGCCATGATCGAGGCGGCGATAGCACGCACAAACGGCTCCGAATCGAGACGTAGGACAATAGCAGGGTGTTTGTTTCACCGCTTTGCTTTTGCTAGGTTACAGGCCTTGAGGGGCAATCGATGTTTCTGGAAATAAAAGATTTTCTGAACCCGGGGGAAGTCGCGCGGCTGCAGGAACTTTCCACCAAGGTCCAGTTCGTCGACGGGCGGATCTCCAATCCCCACAACCAGGCCAAGAACAATCTCCAGGCCAGCGAGGCCGACCCTCATGCCGCGGAATCCTCCCGGATCGTGGCCGCGGCCTATGCCCGCTCGTCACCCTTCCGCGATTTCGCCTTTCCACGCCATGTCGCGCCGCCGCTTCTGGCCCGTTACGAAATCGGCATGACCTATGGCGCCCATGCCGATGTCTCGCATATGCGCTTCGGCAGCGAGGTTCACCGGTCCGATCTGTCGGCGACGGTGTGGCTGAACCCGCCCGAAAGCTATGACGGCGGCGAGCTGGTGGTGCATCTGGGCACCCAGCCGGTGGTGATCAAAGGCGAACCGGGCAGCGTGATCGTCTATCCCTCCACCCAGCTGCACCAGGTGACCCCGGTCCGCCGGGGCCAGCGGCTGGTCTCCATCACCTTTATCGAGAGCATGATCCCGGACGAGTTCCAGCGCACCCAGCTTTACGAATTGAACGAGGTGGCGGCCCTGGAAGGACTTAAGATGAACTGGAACAGCCGGGTACGCCTGGAGGCGGTGCGAAATAACCTGCTGCGGCTCTGGTCCAGGTCCTAATAACTAATTGAATTTATTGAGTATTTTTTCGGACGCGCGCTTGACTGCCTTTCCGAGGCGATTAATCGCTTGTTGAAAGTCTGGGCGCATCCTACAAAAACCAAGTCCGGCAGCGTATTTCGCGATTCTCGCGGCTGCCGCGCCACCCCTGCCCGACCCGGCAAGCGCCAGCGACCAACGCGCGCGCCAACGGTCTCAACAGGGTAATTCCTTTGGCCCGAGGGCCCTGAAGTACCGATGACTGTCAAATTTGCGCTCCCTTCCGACGTGGCCCAAGACCGGTCTTGTGACCTGTCTTTGACCGTTTCGGCGGACGGGGTTGCGCGCGTTCCTTTCACCAACAATTTGCGCCGCCCTTATTCGCCCGCCGCACCCCGTGCCGCCGGCCAAGTACGCGTGCGCGATGGAGATTTTCATGACCAAACGCATGCTTATCGACGCCAACCACCCGGAAGAGACACGGGTGGTCATTCTCGACGGTTCCAAGGTCGAGGAATTTGATTTCGAGGCCGCTGCCAAGCGGCCGCTCAAGGGAAACATCTATCTCGCCAAGGTGACGCGCGTTGAGCCGTCGCTGCAGGCCGCCTTTGTGGAATATGGCGGCGGGCGCCAGGGTTTCCTGGCCTTTGCCGAAATCCATCCCGATTATTACCAGATCCCGGTCGCCGACCGGCAGGCGCTGCTCGCCGAGCAGGAAGCCGAGGCCCGCCGCCGCCAGGAAGACGATATCGAAAGTTTCGAGATCACCGGCGCCCCCGCCGAGGATGCCGAAACCGAAAGCGAAGAAGACAGCGAGGAAGACAGCGGCGAGGAGCAGGCCGAGATGGCCCCCCTGGTGCCGCTGGATACATCCCCCGAAGCCGAGGATGGCGCCGAGGAAACGGCCGGCTCCGACGAGGAAGAAAGCGAAGAGGTCTTCGTCAATCATGGTGGCGCGGTGGTCGAACATGACCATGACGACGAGCTGCCGGAAACCAAGCCGGAAGCGGCCGCGGACGCGCTGAGCGACTATCGCGGCGACCCCGAAGCCGAAGCCGCCGAACTGGCGGAGGAAAATGAGGGCGAGATTCAGCCGGTTTCCGGCGAGCCGCAAGCGAATGAAGGCGCGGACGAAGCGGTGACGGACGAAGCCGCGCCCGCTGACGCCGGGCCGGTGGCGGAAGGTGCGCCGCAGGAAGCCCAGGCCTTGCAGGCCCAGCGCCCGCCGCAGAAATGGGTGCGCCGCAAGCATTACAAGATTCAGGAAGTCATCAAGCGCCGCCAGATCATCCTGGTGCAGGTGGTCAAGGAAGAACGCGGCAACAAGGGCGCGGCGCTCACCACCTATCTGTCGCTGGCGGGCCGCTATTGCGTCTTGATGCCCAACACCCCGCGCGGCGGCGGCATTTCGCGCAAGATCACCAATGCCGCCGACCGCAAGCGGCTGAAAAGCGCCGCCCAGGGCCTGGAACTGCCCGAAGGCATGGGCCTGATCATCCGCACCGCCGGCGAGAACCGCACCAAGCTGGAGATCCGGCGCGACTATGACTATCTGCTGCGGCTGTGGGACACGATCCGCGAAAAGACCCTGTCTTCCAACGCCCCCGCCTGCGTCTATGAGGAAGGCGACCTGATCAAGCGCGTGATCCGCGACCTGTACACCAAGGATGTGCAGGACGTGGTGGTGGAAGGCGAACAGGGCTTCCGCAACGCCAAGGACTTCATGCGCATGCTGATGCCCAGCCATGCCAAG
>CBHTTW010000058.1:0-11052 GCA_966096025.1 uncultured Alphaproteobacteria bacterium
GACGGCAAGAAGGGCTTGGGCCGCATCGATGCGATCTCCGCTTCCACCGGCAAGACCTTGTGGAGCTGGGAGAACGAAGCCTCGAACTATTCCTCGGTGCTCTCGACTTCGGGCGGGCTGTTGTTCAACGGCAGCATGGACCGCTACTTCCGCGCCTTCGACCAGGATAATGGCAAGGTGCTGTGGCAGACGCGCCTGGCGAGTTCGGTGGCGGGCACGCCGGTGACCTTCAGCGTCAAGGGGCGCCAGTATGTCGCCATCGCGGGCGGCAGCGGACATCTGTCGCTTCTGACCCGCATCTTCCCCAAGATCGACCAGCCCGGCGCCGGAAATGCGCTCTATGTTTTCGCGCTGCCGGAGTGAGGAGCGGCGCGCAAAGCGCGTGAGCGGGTCCAGTGGATCCGCATGAGCGACGAACCGCTGACACCTGTAGGAGCAAGCAAAATCAGGCACATAGGCCTGCGGCGGTTTTGACCAAAAACTGTATTCATATTTTACATCTTAACATTTTAGACCGGATTGCCGCTAATTTGGGCAGCCAAAAAGTGCCATTTTATCGTTATGTATCAAATTCCTATGAGACATGTTCTCAACGCCAACTTCCTGGCACGGATTATGCGTGACAATTTCTCAACGCTATCCTTCTGGGGAGTATCCATCGTGAAAATCTCGAACAAATTCCTGATCGGCGCCCTGTTCGCCGGCGCCGCCACCGCCCTGACCGCCGCTCCCGCTGCGGCTGGCCCGGTTCCGGCCGGCTGGACCTGCATCGGCGGTTGCGGCACCTCCGGCGCCACCGGCAACGTTCCGCTCTCGCCCTTGGGCAATCCCTTCTACGAATATGTAGCCAGCGTAACCGGCCTCGCCATTTCCGGCGTCGGCCACAACCCCGTCACCCCGCCGATCAATCCGACCGACGGTTCGCTGCTGACCACCACGACCTTCGGCGCCACCGCCGGTACGGTCTTGACCTTCTACTTCGAGTTCATCACCACCGACGGCACCGGCTATCCCGACAATGCCTGGGCGGTTCTGTTCGACGCGGCCACCAACAATCCGGTTGCCGAGCTCTACAACAAGACCACCGCCGCCTCGAGCTACAACATCGGCGCAAGCAATGCCGCTTGGCTGGGCTCGGATTCGGGCACCTGCTTTGTGGGCGCTTGCGGCAGCACCGGCTGGCAGCAGGTCAATTACAACATCCTGGCCGACGGCAACTACTACCTGTCCTTCGGCGCCACCAACGCCAATGACACCGCCTACGACACCGGTCTGGCGATCGACGGCGTGGCCCTGAACGGCGTCGAGATCGTTGACCCGAACGGCGAAGTCCCGGAACCCGCCACCCTGTCCCTGCTGGGCCTGGGCGTTGCCGGTCTGATGGCCGCTCGCCGCCGCCGCAAGGCCGCCTAAGCCTGGTTTTCAATCCGCGTAAGAAAACGGCGATCTTCGGATCGCCGTTTTTCTTTGTGCGCCCGTCAGCCGGAAACGTCATTTCCGCTGTGCCCGATCACATAGGGCACGAAGTCATGCGCGCCCAGGCGCCGCAGGACATCCTCCAACGCCAGTCTCACCTGGCTGCGGGACCGGGCGGCGGCGAGCTGCGGCGTGTTCAGCGCCAGCGCGGCTTTGGCCTGGCCGCGTGACCCGGGCAGGCAGAGAAACATGCTGAGCTTTTGCGCCATGCCCTTGCCGACGAAATCCTGAAAGCGCGGGTCGCGCACGGTCTTCAAGGGGTTCGCCACCAGGACCAGCACCAGGCTGCCCGCACCGGTCGTGGCCTGCGTGCCGCTTTCGATCAGCACGCCGGAGCGATCGGGCCGCCAATCATCGTCCAGGAAGGCCAGCCGCCGCCAGCCGCAGAAATAGGTGCGGCAGGGTGACGGCCTGGTTTGATAAATATCGCATCCCGTGTGCGAACGATGGCGGCATGCCGTATTGGTCTGTTTTTGCATTTCGGGTTCATCGATGGGCGGCACGATGCAGCATATTTTGCACGCGCCGCATTGCCTGCCCGCAACCAGATCGTCCATGCCGCCCCTGCCGCCCGGCTCGAAAGCCGCCATCCCCTTGAAAGCCCGCGCCTTATCGGCGGACTGGCCGGAACCAATCGCGCCAGTGTACATTTTTGTACCAACTTCCTGCCGTATGCGGCAGGGGAAGCTGTCATGATGGCGTGTTTCCCGGTCCATTCCTATAAGCAGCACATCAATGCCATTGACTGACGGTTCGCCCGACAAACATCCCTTCCCGCTGGGTTCGGCGCGCGCGGCCAAGCGCAGCGAACGCCTTGCGGCACCGGCCACCGGGGCGGACGACCCCGGCAAAGTGTCCGGCGCCGCACACGACCGCACCGACGAAGCCGCCCAGCGGCTGGCGGCGATTGTGGAATCTTCCAACGACGCCATCATTTCCAAGGACCTCAACGGCATCATCGCCACATGGAACAAGGGCGCGGAGAGCATCTTCGGCTATCGCGCCGAGGAGATCATCGGCAAGTCCGTGCTGATGCTGATTCCGGAAAACCTGCATCATGAAGAACCCCTGATCCTGGCCCGCATCCGCGGCGGCGAGCGCATCGAACATTATGAAACCGTGCGCCGCCGCAAGGACGGCAACCTGATCGATGTTTCCCTGACGGTTTCGCCGGTGCGCGATGCCGATGGAAGGATACTGGGCGCTTCCAAGATCGCGCGCGACATCAGCGAGCTTAAGCGCATCCAAACCCAGCGCGAGCTGCTGCTGCGGGAAATGGAACACCGCATCAAGAACCTGTTCGCCCTGGCCAGCGGCGTGGTTTCGCTCAGCGTGCGCTCGGCCACCACGCCCAGGGAATTGGCGCAGAATGTCAATGCGCGCCTCAACGCCCTGGCCCAGGCCCATGCCCTGACCCTGTCGGTGCCTTCGCTGCAAAAGGTCGACCGTTCCGCCATGCTGCACGACTTGCTGCGGACCATCATGGCGCCCTTCGACGGCGAGACGGATGAGGGCAAGCCCCGGATCGCCATTGCCGGCGCCGATGCTCCGGTGGGCGCGGACACCGTGGCCAACTTCGCCTTGCTGCTGCACGAATTCGCCACCAACGCCGCCAAATACGGCGCCCTGTCGGTGCCCGGCGGCACCTTGGACATCACCAGTTCGCAAATCGGCGAGCAGGTCCTGCTGGAATGGCGGGAGCGCGGCGGCCCGCGCATCGCCCGCCCCATCGACCGCGAAGGCTTCGGCAGCGTGCTGGCGCGCATGGCGGTGACGGGTCAGTTGGGCGGCAGCATCGAGCGCGACTGGCAGCCCGAAGGTCTTTGCATCCGGCTCACCATCGACCGGGGCCGGCTCGGCGGCAAACGCCCAAGCGAATTTCCGGGCTAATCGCCGGACGGCTGGGAAATGTCATCCGCGGTCCCGGCCTGATTATTCGTCATGCTGTTCAGCCCAAAGCCGCAAGGCTAGGATCGCCGCGCGGCGATGCGGGACGGGCGATGAAGATCACATCCGGGCTTGTGCTACTGTGCCTGCTTGCGGCGGCGCCCGCATGGTCGCAAAACTGGACCACGCCCTCCGATAGCCAAATCCGCGCCATCCTGGCGAACCGCATCGACACCCGGCAGCAAAGCGTCGGCATGGTGGTCGGCGTGATCGACGCCAAGGGCCGCCGCATCGTTTCATACGGAGCGCTGAATCAGGGCGATCCGCGTCCCCTCGATGGCGACACTGAATATGAGATCGGTTCCATCACCAAGGTCTTCACCTCCCTGGTGCTGTCCGACATGGTCAAACGCGGCGAGGTTTCGCTCGGCGATCCGGTATCGAAATACCTGCCACCCACGGTGAAGATGCCCAGCCGGAACGGCAAGGAAATCACCTTGCTGGATCTTTCCACCCATTATTCCGGCCTGCCCGTCGAACAGGAGAGTTTCAAGCCCGCCGATCCGGCCAATCCCTTTGCCGATTACACCGTCGATCAGATGTATGCCTTTCTTTCCGGCTACACCCTGCCGCGCGATCCCGGCGAGAAATTCGAATATTCCAACCTGGGTGGCGGATTGCTGGGCCATGTCCTGGCCCGGCGCGCCGGCACCGATTACGAAACGCTGGTCAAACAGCGCATCACATCCAAGCTCGGCATGAAGGACACCGCCGTCACCCTCACACCCGCCATGACCAGGCGATTGGCGGTTGGCCATGATGCCGGCCTCAAGCCGGTGAAGAATTGGGACCTCCCCACCCTGGCGGGCGCGGGCGCGCTTCGTTCCACCGCCAACGACCTTCTGACCTTCCTGGCCGCTGAATTGGGATTCAAGGCCACGGCGCTGAAGGACGCGATGACGCAACAGGCCGTGGTGCGCCGCGCCAATATCATGCCGTCCGGTCCGGGCGCGCCCGAGCTGGACATCGCCCTGGGCTGGATTGTGCGCAAGGACGCGGGCGGCACGGTGATCTGGCACAATGGCGGCACCGGCGGTTACCGCACCTTCGCCGGATTCAATCCCGCCACCCGGACCGGGGTGGTGGTCCTGTCCAACACCAATCCCGATGCGGGCGCGGCGGCGGGCGATGATATCGGCTTTCATATCCTGACCGGCAGCAAACTGTCCGAGCCGCCCAAAGCCCATGGCGAAATCGTGCTGGACCAGGCGGCAAAGGAAGCCTTGACCGGACGCTATCAGCTGCGCCCCGAATTGATCCTGGCGGTTACGCTGGAAGACGGCAAACTCTTCGGCCAGGCCACCGGCCAGGAGAAATTTCCGCTTATCGCCGAAAGCCCGAACCGGCTTTACCTGAAAGCGGCCGATGCCGAGATCACTTTCACCCTGGGGCCAGGCGGCCGCGCCTCAAGCCTGGTCGTGCACCAGAATGGCCGCGACACGCCCGCGCCGCGCATACCCTGATCCGGCCACTTGTTTGATAAATCGTCAGGCGTAACGTGGCGCCAACTCTTGGGGGGGTATCATCATGCGTTTGATTTCTTCCGTTCTCGCCTTGGTTTTGGCCACAGGGGTTTTGGCCACCGGCGCCGCCCTGGCCGCCGACACAAGCCCGCTGAAACCGGGCGCACCCGCCGGTGTGAAACAGGCCCAGGCCGATGGCAGGCTTGTGGCGTACGGGCTGGGCGCGGTGGCTTTTATCGCGATCATACTTGCTGTTAGCCAGGATGACGACACGCCCGCGGCACCGGTGACCCCCGCGACGACGACATAGACCGTCTGAGCCTTTCGCCGCCAAGCGCCGGAATGCCGAACCGGGGGTGACAAGGCCCGCCCGCCCGCCTTACTGTTGCATGCCTTCGCCAAGGAGCCGTGCATGCCGGGCCGTGATCCCACCTCTCCCCCCGACAGACGCAAGAATCCGGCGCGCGCCAAAAAGACCGACCGGCGCAAAACCGCCGCCGAGCAGCTTAGCCAGCCCGATCCGGCCCGCTCCCCGACCCGGCCGGGCAAGCCCAAACGCTAGCTGGCGCAGTTGCGGTTTGGCCCAGGCTTTAGGGGCCGAGCGAGCGCGGCGAGTCGATGAACATCTCTCCTCCCGGCATGCGATCCCTGGTGCAATGGCACGCCGCCAGAAAATCCCTGCGCATGTTGCCCGCCCTGCGGTTGGCCTGCTGATCAGAAATGCGATGCGCATCCCGGTCCGCCGCCAAGCTCTGATAACCGGCGGCATAGGCTTCGAACTTGTCCATCTTCTGCATTTTGATGGCGGTGAAGAATTTGCGTTCCGCCGCCAGGTTGCAGGCCGCCAGTTCGGAATAGCTTGCGATCTCCTTCACCGCCCATTTGGTCACGCAACCCGCCGAAGCCTGGCGCATGGACATCGCCGCATCCGGCATGGCGGTCTTGTCATAGCCAGGCTGGTCGGCGGCGCAGGCCGAAAGCACGCTTGCGGAAATGGCGATAATCAGGATGCGGCTCATGTCCATGCCTCCCCAAATCGACACCAATAATAACACCCGGCGGAATGGCTGAACACGGCCATCAGTGGTTCCGGCTCATTGGCAGCGATTGCCGCTGCGCCGCACCTACGAAACTCTTCGTTGACTCTACGAATGGCTTCGTATTAGCCTTTGGGCCATGAAGAAACAGCCGCAAAAACCCACCGCCTCCGAACTGGAAATTCTCCATGTCCTATGGGCCAAAGGTCCCTCCACGGTGCGCGAAGTCCACGACTCGCTCAGCGAAAAGAAAAGCATGGGCTATACCGGGGTGCTCAAGCTGCTGCAGATCATGACCGGCAAGGGCAGCGTGCGCCGCGACGAAAGCCAGCGCGCCCATGTCTACAGGGCCGTGCGCCCGGCGGAACAGACCAAGCGCCAGCTCGCCAGCGACATGCTGGAACGGGTGTTCGAAGGCTCGGCCAGCCAATTGATGATGCATGCGCTGTCGGGCCACAAAGCCAGCGCCCAGGAAATCGAGGAACTGAACCGCATCCTGGAGGCTTATAAAGGGGGAAAGGATGGCAAGCCTTAATAGCTGGCTTTCCCCCGGGATCATGCGCGCCATCGGCTGGGCGCTGATCCATTCGCTGTGGCAATGCCTGGCTATCGCCGCGCTTGCCGCCGTGGCCATGGCTTTTTCCCGCCGCCCTGCCCTTCGCTATGCCATTGCGGTGGGGGCACTGGCAGTGATGCTGACCGCGCCGCTGATCACCTTCCTGCTCCTGGTAAAGCCGCCCGCGATCCAGACCATTGCCGTCCAAGCCATCGCCCAGCCGGTTGGCGTCGTCCCCGCCATAATCTCATCGCCAGGCGCGCGCTTGGTTACGGCCATCCAGGACACGCCCCGCCTCGTATCGGCCCAGAGTTTCCTCCCCTGGCTGGTAGCGGCCTGGCTTGCCGGGGTTGCCTTCTTCTCCTTGCGCTTTGCCGGCGGCTTCCTGCTCCTGGAGCGCAAGCGCCGCCAGTCCTTCGCCCCGGAGGCGCATATTCTGGCCTTGTGCCACCAGGTTCAAAGCCAGCTCGGCCTCAGCCGCGCCGTCCGCTATCTGGAATGCAACTGGCTTCAGGCCCCCGCCGTGATCGGCTGGCTGCGCCCCATTGTGCTTATTCCCGTCACCGCGCTTACCGGACTGTCGGAAGCGCAATTGCGCGCCGTGATCGCCCATGAACTAGCGCATATCCGCCGCTTCGATGTTTTTGTGAATCTGTTCCAGATTTTTGCCGAGACCTTGCTCTTTTATCATCCCGCACTCTGGTGGCTGAACAGGCGCATCCGCGGCGAACGCGAACTCTGCTGTGACGAGATCGCGCTGTCGGTAACGGGCGACCGTCTGGACTATGCCAAGGCGCTCACGGTCATGGCGCAATGGGAAGCGCCGCCCCGGCTGGCCATGGCCGCCAATGCCGGTGTGCTCAGCGCCCGCGTCTTTCATATTCTGGGGCGTCCGTCTTCGAACAGGGGCCAGCGCGTCATCGGGGTGACCGGCAGTGTGCTGTTTCTCGCCGCCGCGCTCAGCGCCGCCAATGCCTTGTTCGTGGTCGCCGCCCCGCCCATCGTCCAGGCCGGGGAACGCCTCACCAGAACCGTCGGCGCGGCTTTGTCGTCGGTTCAGACTGCCGGCGAGAATTTCAAACAGCAGGTTTTTTCTCCACCTGCCAGGATCGGCCCGGTCAAGACAGAGATGGCGCCGGACCGGCAAAGCGATCGGCTGGAGAAACTGGCGCCGCCGGCCGGCGATCTGTCGGGATTGCTGCCGATGGAAAAGCTGCAAACCCCGACCATTGTCGCCTCGCCGGCGCCCCAGACCGTTCAACCGCCGCAAACCGCGCCAGGCAATCCGGCGGCCGGCCCGCATGACGCGATGCACCGCTGCAGCAACCGCAATGCCTATGGCATCGTCATCTCGCCCAAGGCGATCCAATTGCCCGGCTTCAGTTGCTTCATAGGCGGCGACCAGGCCAATTCCCTGCATATGGATTATGGTTCCTGTCCGCTTGCCAGCGCCTATTACCCAATTCCGCGCCGCTGCAGGTACGACCTGGTATTGAACGTAAGGCTTGCCGATCCCGGCGACACGCACCTGATGGTGCCGGGCAAGCTGGTCAGGCTGGCGGGACGGTTTCGCGTCACCATCGAGAACCGTCTCACCTATCTGACGGTGTCGGATGCCAGGCTGGTCTGGGCCGATCCCTTTGAGCGCCTGGCCAAAATAGAACCCGCCAGAAGCGCCGCCAAGCCTGCGCCGCCCGCGGCCTCGGCCAATCCGGCGCCGCCAACCGCGGTTGCACCGGCTGCGCCGAAAGAACCGCCGGGCGTGACGGCCGTTCAAGTCTCGTCAAGCCCGCCACAAGTGGAAATGAGCCCGGTTCATTTCTGCCGCAACCGCAGCGTCTTCGGCCAGGTGACGGCCGCCAATACCGTCGCGCTTCAGGGCTTCACCTGTTTTGCAGGCGGCGATCCCACGGACACGATCTCGCCCCGCGATATCTCCTTGGGCGCCTGCCCGCTGGCCAGCAGCACCACCTCCTACAAGATCAAATGCAAGTTCGACGTGGTGCTGAATGTGCGTCTCGCCAATCCCGCCGACAGTGCCAAAATGATCCCGGGCAAGCTGGTGCGCCTGGGTGGCGATTTCCGCACCTGGAAGGAAGACAAGCTGGATTATGTCGGTGTCGCCAACGCCAAGGTGCTGTTCACCGATTATTATTGGACCGCCGGGGCTTCCAATCTCCCGATGCCGTTGGGCATGCCGAACTTTTCGGAAACCACCATGCAAGTGGGCCCTTTCGTCCAGACGCAGCCCACCAGCTATCCGCCATCGAACCCTGCCCCTCAAAATCAGTGAGACAAGCATGAAATTCGCCCCGACCCTCGCCCTGCTTCTTCTCTCCACCTCCGCCCTCGCCCAGCCCCGCACCGTCGGCGGCCTGCCGGAAGAAAGCGTCACCGTGGTCGGGGTCAAACCGTCGGTCGACACCATCCGCGACTTCGTCACCAACCGGGTGTCGCCGTCGCGCACCCTGGGCAAGGTGGCGCGCTGGAAGTCGCCACTCTGTCCCCTGACCGTGGGCCTGCGCCCCGATTACGCCAGATATATCAGCGGCCGCATCCGCGAGGTCGCCGCCGCCGTCGGCGCCCCGGTCAGTTCCGATCCCGGCTGCCGCGTCAATATCGAAGTGGTCTTCACCGCCACGCCCCAGGATTTGATGAACAACGTGCGCCGGAAACAGCCGCTGTTCGTGGGCTATTTCCACAATCTGGCGGAAGCCGACAGGCTTGCCACGGTCACCCATCCCCTGCAGGCCTGGTACAGCACCCAGACCGTCGACTTCTACAACAACAAGGTGGTCGACAATGGCCGCTGCGGCTTGGGCGACACCGAAAGCCTGAACCCGATGACCTCGCCGTCCACCACCGAGGTCACCGACATGTTCAGCGCCCCCGGCGTCAAGTCGCCGTCGATGCCCTGCGCCACGGTGGCCCATGTCAGCCATTCGCGGCTCAACAACGGCCTCAACACCGCCTTCTACAATGTGCTGGTGGTGGCCGAACCCGCCAGGCTGCTGGATCATGAGATCGGCGGCCTGGCCGATTACATCGCCATGCTGGTGCTGTCCCAGCCCGCCTCGCTGGACAGTTGCCAGCAGCTGCCCAGCATTTCCAACATGCTGGCGCCGGGATGCGCCACGGTGTCGGACCGCATCACCGATGGCGACCTCGCCTATCTGCGCGCGCTTTACAGCACGGTGGACGGTTCGGGCGTCGCCACCCAACGCGGCTATATGAACAGCCAGATGTACAAGACCCTGGTGACCGACAAGGGCGGCCCGGGTTAAACCAAGCTTGAGGGACTGACATGAAGCTCTTTCCTGCCTTTTGCTCGTTGCTTTTCCTGGCTGCGCCAGCGGCCCCCACCTATGGTCAGGACGGCAAGCTTTCCTCGCAAGCCGCCGAGAGCGTGACGGTTACCGCCACACCCCTGCCCGGCCGCAGCGCGGTGGATGAATTCGTCTATTCCTACCCCAAGGAAAACCGCGCCACCGACCGCATCGCCCGTTGGAAGAGCGGCATCTGCCCGATGGTCGAGGGCCTGCCCGCGCAATTTGCCGGCTTCATCGTCACGCGCATCAAAGCCATCGCGGTCAAGGCGGGCGCGCCGGTCAACAGTGATCCGAAATGCCGGCACAATATCCAGGTCATCTTCACCGACCGCCCGCAGGATGTCGGCGATGCGCTGCGCAAGGATCACACCGCCTATCTGGGCTGGTTCGACAATCTGAACCAGCGCGACCAGCTGGCCACCGTGACCCACGACATCCAGGCCTGGTACCTGACCGCCAGCGTCACTTTCGGCGGCGCGATGTGGATCGACGATCCGCGCGCCCGATGGCGCGGGCTGAACACCGTGGCCTATACCGGACAAAATGCCGGTTTCATTCACACCCCCGGCCTGGGGCGGTTGGGCGGCGGCCTCGCCTCCAGCCTGCACAATGTGATGATCGTGGCCAACAGCAAGCATCTGGGCGATTATGAAATCGGCGCCTTGGCCGATTATATCGCCATGCTGGCCTTGTCCCAGCCCAAGGATTTCGATCAATGCTGGGAAGTGCCCAGCATCACCAATCTTCTCTCCAAGGACTGCGAGCCCAGCCGCAAGACCGCCACCCTCAGCGACAATGACGCCGCCTTCCTCTATGGCCTCTACAAGATGGGATCGGCGGATATGATTTGGGCGCAGCGTGCCCAGATCCGCTATTTCGTGCAGCGCAATAAGGAGCCGCGTTGAACTTCGCCGCTTCCTGACCCGTCAAGCCTGTGCCATGCTCCCGGCAACGGCCGATAAGACGCCGCATAGCCAGGGAGCAGTCCATGAAACGGATTACGGTTGTAACGGCCATTCTTCTCACCTTCGCCGCCGCGGCCTGGGCGCAAGAAAACAACGTCGCCCCCACCATCAACTCCAATTTCAAAAGCGCCGAGCTGGATGTCGAAAGCTGGGCCACCCGCTTCACCGGCGAAAGCCGCGAGGTCTTCCATGCCCGTAATGATGTGCTCAAGGCGCTGGCGCTTAAACCGGGCGACAGCATCGCCGATATCGGCGCCGGTACCGGGCTTTACACCCGCC
>CBHTTW010000059.1:0-11051 GCA_966096025.1 uncultured Alphaproteobacteria bacterium
GCACGATGCGCGCATTGCCATAGCCATCGGCCACGATCAACTCGCCATTGGGGGCGAAAGCGATGTCGGTGGGCAGATAGAAAGAGGTTTCGTTCTGGCCGCGTTTGTCCTTGGTGCCCAAAGTCATCAGACTTTTGCCTTGCGGACTCATTTTTGTGATGAGGTGCGAAGGCGCATCCACCACCCAGACATTGCCGTCGGGATCGACGCGGATTTCATGGGCGCCGCAATTGCTGCAGCCCGCCAGGCCATAGACCGCCTGATAGCCCGACATTTGCGGCGTGCGGCTTGTGGCGGCGACTTCCTTCGCCATCGGCATGACCTTGCCATGGTTGAATTTCACATCGCCGAAGGGGCCCACCACGCTGCCGTCGGGCTTGAATTCCAGAATGGGATCGTCACCCCGGTGCATCACCAGGACATTGCCGTTCTTTGCCACCGCCACACTGGTGACCTGGATGAAATTCCACGGACCGGCGGGCAGGCCCTTGTCGCCTTTCAGCGGCGTGGGCCATGCCGCGACATGCTTGTAGTGAATGATGGGAGCGTCGAGTTTTTGAGCCAGGGCCGGGACGGATATCGTGCAGGCGAGTAGGATTGCGATACGGAAAATACGCATTTCTTCCCCCTTGTTATTTTGGCGCAAGGCTACAACCAAAAAGCCTCCAGGCCTATCGGTTCCCGCGATAAAGGGCTACAAAATCGCCCGGAAACGTTTCAATTCAAGGTTTTGCTCGTGAAAATGTCCTTCCGCTGGTTCGGCGACAGCGATCCCGTCTCCCTGCAATATATCCGCCAGATCCCCGGCATGCATGGCATCGTTTCCGCCATCTATGACGTGCCGGTGGGCGAGGTGTGGCCGCTGGACAAGATCTTGGCGCTCAAGGCCAAGGTCGAGGCGCATGAACTGGCGCTGGATGTGATCGAGTCCGTGCCGGTGCATGAGGACATCAAGCTGGGCAAGCCCAACCGCGACCGGCTGATCGCCAACTATCAGGAAACCATCCGCAACCTCGGCCGGTGCGGCATTAAAGTCATCTGCTACAATTTCATGCCGGTGTTCGACTGGACCCGCACATCGATGGCGAAAGTGCTGCCGGATGGTTCGACCACCCTGACCTTCGATACCAAGGCGGTGGAGGCGATCGATGTCAGCAAAGGCATTTCGCTGCCGGGCTGGGATGCGAGCTACAAGCCCGAGGAGCTGAAAAACCTGCTGGGTGAGTATGCCGATATCGGCGAAGAGAAATTGTGGGCGCATCTGTCTTATTTCCTCAAAGCCATCGTGCCGGTGGCGGAAGAAAGTGGGGTCAAGATGGCCTGCCATCCCGACGATCCGCCGCGTCCGATTTTCGGCCTGCCGCGCATCGTCAAGAACCGCGACGACCTGGCGCGGCTTTTGTCCATCATCGACAGTCCGGCGAATGGTTTGACCCTGTGTTCGGGTTCGCTGGGCGCGGGCCCCAAGAACAATGTCGAGGCGCTGGTGCGCGAATTCGGCGGACGGGGACGGATTCATTTCGCGCATTTGCGCAATGTGAAGGTCAATGAGGCGGGCGATTTCGAGGAGACCGCGCACAAGAGTGATTGCGGTTCGCTCGACATGGCGGCCATCGTCAAGGCCTATCACGATGTCGGTTTTGAGGGTTATGCGCGGCCCGATCATGGCCGCATGATCTGGGGCGAGACCGGCAAGCCGGGCTATGGCCTGTATGACCGGGCGCTGGGCGCGGTGTACTTGAATGGGCTTTGGGAAGCCATGAAGTTCTCACCACGCGTCTAAAGGCGAGCGGATAACAATAAGAAGTAGGAGCGACCGGAAACCCGAAGCGAATGCGAAGGGCCTTCCGGCGCGACTATTAAACAGAGCAGGGGACGATGCCGAGAATTCGCTGGCTGATCATATGGCTTTGCTTTCTGGGCAATGCCATCAGCTATATCGACCGCGCCAATCTGGCCATCGCCGTGCCTTATATCCGCGCCGAGCTGGGGATCGACGCCGCCACCATGGGCCTGGTGCTCAGCGCCTTCTTCTGGACCTATGCGGTGATGCAGCTTCCCGCCGGCTGGGTGATCGACAAATTGGGGGTGCGCATCAGCCTGGCTTTTGCGGTGACCTGGTGGTCACTTTTCACCATGGCCACGGGGGCGGCGCGGGGCGTGTCGCAATTCATCGGCGCGCGACTGATGCTGGGGGCGGGCGAGGCGGCCAGCCTGCCGTCTTTCACCAAGGTGGCGTTCAACTGGTTTCCGCGCGGCGAGCGCGGCATCGCCTGCTCCATCTTCAACAGCGGATCGACGGCCGGATCGGCCTTGTCCTTGCCGCTGGTGACGGCCTTGATCGCGATGGTGGGCTGGCGCGGCGCCTTTGTGGTGACCGGCGCGATGGGCGTGGTCTGGGCCATCGCCTGGTGGTTCATCTATCGCGATCCCGAACAATATCGCGCCATCGCGCCCAAGGAAGTGGACGCGCTTCTGGCCGAACGCAGCGCGCCGCAGGTGGTGACGGCGAAGATTTCCTGGGCGGACCTGTTCCGCTACCGCTCGATCTGGGGGCTGATGATCGGGTTGTTCTGCCTGAATTTCGCGATCTATTTTTTCATCACCTGGTTTCCGTCCTATTTGCTCCAGGCGCGCGGATTCTCGCTGGCTTCGCTGGGCACCTGGGGCGCCTTGCCGGCGGTGATGGCGATTGTGGGCAATTGGATGGGCGGCCTCGCCTCGGACGGTTTGATCAAGCGGGGTTGGAGTCACACCGCGGCGCGCAAGACCTGCCTGGTGGGCGGCATGGCGATGGCTTCCTGCATCGGCCTGTCGGCGGTGGTCGAAAGCAACTGGGCCTGCCTGGCGCTGTTCACCCTGGCCTATGCCAGCCTGTCCTTCACCGGCGCCAATGTCTGGACCGTGGCCAGCGAAATCGCGCCCACGCCGGCCCATGTCGCGTCCATCGGCGGCATCCAGAATTTCGCGGGCAACCTGGCGGGTATCCTGCTCACCACCTTTACCGGGGTGGTGCTGGTCCTGACCAAGGGCTCGTTCCTGATTCCGCTGGGGGTGGCGGGGGCACTGTGCCTGGTGGGGGCGCTGTCCTACCTGTTCCTGGTGGGAAAAGTGGAGCCCTTGCCGGCTTTAAAATAGCTGGAAAATAGCTGGCCGGGCGGGCGAGTCAGTTATAAGCGGCCCATGATGGGGAATTCCTTGCGCAGGGCCGGATGAACGATACGCGGCGGCGGTGGCTGGCGATCGTCAATCCGGCGTGCAGCGGCATGCGGGACCGCAAATTTCGCGAAACCTGGCTGCGTCGCCTGCGCTATACCGCCACCAAGGTGGTGATCTGCGAGAAGCCGGAAGATGCGCCCCACATCGTGGCGGAGGAAAGGGCTTTCGACAGTATCGCGGCGGTGGGCGGTGACGGCACGGTGTTCGACATCCTTCCCGCCCTGGACCCCGGCCGCCATTGCCTGACGGTGTGTCCGGCGGGACGGGGCAACAGCCTGGCGCGGGCGCTTGGTTTTGCCACCATGGCGCAATCCCTGGCCGGCATGAAGCGCGGCCATGAGCAGCCGATGGATCTGCTGCTGTTGCAGGCCAAGCACAGCAACGGACGGGTCAGCAAGGCGGTTTGCGCCAGTACCATCGCTACCGGCTATGTCGCGGCGGTGGGTGCGCGGGCGCATGGCGGCAGCGGAATTCATTCTTACACGCTGGCGGCGATGCTGACCAAGCCGGAGCTGTCGGATTTTCAAGTGGGTTATGACGGTGCGGCGCCGCAAACCAAATCTCTGACCGGGCTGGTGATCAGCAATATCGCTTATTCCGCGCAGTATCGCGCCTTTCCCGGCGCCCGGCTGGACGATGGCCGGTTGCATGTGATGGAGCTGAACGCGCCGCGTCTGCGCCAGCTTGGATACAATCTGGCGATGCTGGCGGGTCTCTATCCCAAAAAATCCCGGCACAAGGGCAAAAGCATTTCGGTGCGGGGGCATGTGCCGTTCGATCTGATGGCCGATGGTGAAATACTGCACGGCGTGACGGAATTCACCGTGGACTGCATACCCGAAGCACTGTTGTGCAACCGGGCGGTGTGATCAGGCCAGCTGTTTCATCCAGGACAGGCCTTCCAAAGTGCCGCCCCGTGGATTGTATTCGCAGCCGACAAGGCCCTTGTAGCCCGATTTTTCCAGGGCGCGCAGCACGGCGATATCGTCGACCTCGCCGCTGGCGGGCTCAAAGCGGCCGGGCACCGAGGAAATCTGGACATGGCCGGTAATGGGAAGCAGCGCTTTCAGATGTTGCAGCACTTCGCCATGGATCATTTGACAGTGATAGATGTCGAATTGCAGTTTGAGATTGGGGCGGCCCAGTTCGGTGATGACGTCTCGGGCGAGATCGAAATTACCCAGCAAATATAGCGGCACGTCCGCCGGATTAAGCGGTTCGATCATGATGTCCATGCCAAGGGCGGCGGCGGCGTCGCAGGCATAGTTCAGGGAGTCTTTATAGGTGGCCAATGCCGCGCCGCGGTCGCCGTCCACCACACCGGCCATCACATGCAGGCGCGGGGCATGGGTGGCGCGGGCATAGACCGAGGCGATGGCGAGCGAGCTGCGGAAATCGGCGCGCCGCGATGCAAGGCAGGCAAAGCCGCGTTCATTGTTGGACAGATCGCCGGGTGGGGCATTGAACAAAGCCAGCTTGAGCTTGTGGCGGGCCAGGCGTTCGGCGATGTCCTCAGGGTCATGATCGTAGGGAAAGAGATATTCCACCCATTCGAAACCCGCATTCGCCGCGGCCTCGAACCGGTCCAGGAAGTCATGCTCCTTGAACATCCAGGACAGGTTGGCGGCGAAAGTCAGCATGGCAGGAGAAAGGCGCCTCAGGTAATGCGCTTGCGGCGCGGCTTGGCCGGTGCGGGTTGTTGGGCTGCCGCCGCTTTTTCTTCCGCTTCCTTGGCCAGACGCAACGCCTTGAGCCGGGCAGTTTTGGCATCGGCCGCGGCGCGCTCCTTCTCGATCTGATCCAGCACCATGCGGCTGCGCTGGTCTGAGGCGGAGAAGGTGGTGGGCGGCCTGGTTGCCATGCGCAAAGCCTAGGCGCGAGGGGTCTGCTTCACAAGGCCCAATGGAGATGCAAGCCGGGTCAGGGTCTTAGGCTGTGGGGCATGAGGCGGTCCGACTCATGCCCCATCAATCAGCGCGCGGCAGCCATCGCCTTGACCGCGGCGGCGGTCAAGGGCTTGCCGCCGATCGCCCATTCACCGCTGCCGGTTTCCTGGACGCGTACCCAGGTCACATGGCGCATGGCTTCGCCTTCGATGGCGACCATTGCTTCGGTGATCTTTTCGATCATGGTCCTTTTTTGCTCCGGCGTGAAAACGCCTTCGGTCAGCTGAATGTCGATGAGGGGCATGAAACACTCCTTTGAAGAACGGCCATGGGGATGGCCTTGCGGCCGGGGAGATCGCAAAATCGGGGCGGCCGCGCCAGTTCAGGAAATGAAACCCGCCGGTATGGAAAGTGAAGCGCCGGATGGGTGAGATTGACTGTATGTCAGTTAATCGCGAGGGCCGATAACACTTTTCTAACCATGCTTTTGCGAATGGCGCGCGCTGACGCCGTCAGCATCAAGCTTAAACGAGCGGTTCCGTACTCCCACTTTTTTAAAGGTTCCCGCTCTATCCTGGGCGCACGGTTCACTGCATTGGGGTGCAGGTGGCGAGGGGATACATGGCAAGCAAGGCAAAATTGGCGCCGGATCAGCGCGCCAGTGAACGTTATCCGATGCGGTTGGCGGGCAAGCTGTTTGTCCCGGCCGAGGAAATCACCCTGGATTGCACCATCATCAATCTGTCGGTCGGCGGCGCCGGCATTTATTGCACCGAACCGCCTCCGCTGGATTGTTTTGTCGTGCTCTACATCGACGGCTTCGGCCGTTATGAAGGCGTCACCACCCGCTATGTCGAGGGCGAGCTGGGCCTGAAATTCGTCTGCAAGGACGCCAAGCGCCACAGGCTGGAACAGGACCTGGCGGCCTTTGTCGCCGATGGCATGAATGGTGTCACGCGGCTGCGCCGCCATCGCCGCTCGGACGCGGCTGTTCAAATCGACTATTTCACCATGGCGGACGGCGAGGCCGCGGCCTGCAAACTGATGGATATTTCACTGCAGGGCGCGCTGCTGAAGACGAGAATGCGGCCGGCGATCGGCGAGATCATTCAGTTGGGCGAGACGCGCGCCTGGGTGGTGCGCCACCATGACGAGGGTATCGGCGTGCAATTTCAGCAGCATTTCAGGGGATCACAAGAGTAATGAGTTCCGACCGTTCCGTGCGCAGTCTCAGCGGGTTGGGCGCCGCATCGTCCAATCGTGTGTTGAACCTGCTCGCCATCGCCGATGCCAATGCCGACAACGATGCGCATCGCCAGGCGCCTTTGTTCATGTCGCATATTCTCAACAGCTCGCTGATCCTCAAGCATCGCCTGCGGGCGGATGAGACCGATTTCTTTTCGAGCCGCCGCGCCATCGCGACCAAGATCATCATTCCCTTTGAGCGCAGCGATCTGAAGTTCGGCGGCCGCTCGCTGTTCATCGGCCAGAAGGGATTCGAGGAACTGCTGCAGGAAGCGGTCAATTACCGGGAAAAGAAGGATATGCGGCGCGACCTGGATGTGCTGCGTCTGATCGATGGCGTGCCGTCGCTCGATCCTTTCCTGTTGCGCGAACATTTGCGCGTCAATGATATAAGGCCGGCGCCCTGCTATTTCGCGATCTCCGACGCCGACCAGGACCGCATGCACAGTTATGCCGCCCAGGAAATGAGCCGCTTGACCTCCATGGCGGGCGGCGGCGGCCGGCACAACAGCGCCACCAGCCGCATGGTCGAGGCGCTGCTTTCCAATGAGGTCGACGACAAGCTGGAGCCGCTGCGCGCCACCTTGAATTTGGGTCCGGCGGAATTCAGCGAAGGCGTGTTCAGCTGGCGCGGCTTTATTTACTACAAATGGTGCCTGGATGAATCCTGGCCCAACCTGATCCGGGCGCTCAGAGGCATCAAGGCGGTGATGCCGATCGGCCGGGTGACTTCGGAAGAGCGCAAGCTGCTGGAAGCCAGCAAGAATGTCATTCTGCGCGGCGCCAAGGCCAACAGCATGGAAATCCGGCGGATCATCGGTATTTACGACCATGCCTATACCGGCATGATCGAGCGCCAGGATCCCAAACTGTTCCGGGAATTCCTGCTGGGCGCGCCCAAGCTGTTCCTGGATATCGGCGAGCGGATGGGGGCGATTTCCCACATCACCAGCTTCTGGAATTACCGCTTCCCGGTGGGGGCGCCGCGGGCCGCCCATGCCGACGAATTGATCGTGATTTTCCAGGATTTCTCGCGCGGCATGGCCGCCGAGTTCGCGGAAGCAGCGTAAAAGGCGGGGTTTTTCCGTTCAGTTTGACCGGGCGGCCCACCCAGGATCGTGCTAATACTGGCGCGCATTCATTGGGGGAACCGCCATGAACCATCATCATTCACGCCGTCTGGTGCTGGGTGTCTTGCTGGCGCAATTGCCGCTGCTTTCGGCGCGAGCGCAAATCAACGCCGGCGATCTCCTGAACCGCGCGGGCGGGGCGCAGAGCCTGCTGGGAGCCGGGCTCAGCCAAGGCGAGATCGGCGCCGGGCTCAAGGACATGTTGAAAGTCTCATCCCGCAAGGTGGTGAGCCAGTTGGGCAAGCCCAACGGTTTTACCGGCGATCCGGCGGTGCGTATTCCGTTGCCGGGACAGCTGGAGAGCGTGCGTCAGCCTTTGTCGATGGTGGGCGCCAGCGGCATGCTCGACGATCTGTCGCTCCGGATGAACCGAGGGGCCGAGAAGGCCACGCCCAAGGCGCTGGGCATTCTGACGGATGCCGCCAATAATATCAGCTTCGATGACGCCAGGCAGATCCTGACCGGGCCGCAGGATTCGGTGACCCAATATTTCCGGCGCAGTTCCACCGGCAAGCTGACCAGCGAATTCACGCCCATCATGGGCGATGCGCTGAAGGGTTCGGGCGCGGAGAAGGCGATGGGTGCGGTCAAGCAGAAGGTCGGCGGCATGCCCATGCTGGGTGCGCTGGGCCAGATGGGACTGAACAAGATGGGGATGGGCGGGTCGGGCATGGCCCAGTCGCTGGTCAATCTCGACCTCACCGGATTTGCGGTAAATGGGGCGCTGGAAGGTATTTTCCACTATATGGGCCTTCAGGAAGCCGATATCCGCAGCAATCCGGCGGCGCGATCCACGGGTCTTCTTCGCAAGCTGTTTGGGTGAGACGCGGCCGGCAGGGATGACCGATTGAGCCAGCTCGTGTACTTCTGAGTTTATGAATTTCCATCCCATTCCATTCCGTGAGGCTTTGCGCGTCTGGGCGCGGATCGCGCTTTTGAGTTTCGGCGGACCGGCCGGGCAGATCGCGGTCATGCATCGCATCCTGGTCGATGAGAAGAAGTGGATCAGCGAACGGCGATTCCTGCACGCGCTGAACTATTGCATGCTGTTGCCGGGGCCGGAGGCGCAGCAGCTGGCGGTCTATATCGGCTGGCTGATGCACCGCATCCGGGGCGGGATCGTTTCGGGCACGCTCTTCATTCTGCCGGGGCTGCTGAGTCTTGGGATATTGAGCTGGGTTTATGCGGCCTATGGCGAGGTCGCCTGGGTCGCGGCGCTGTTCTTCGGTTTGAAGGCGGCGGTGCTGGCGATTGTGCTGGATGCGGTGGTGCGCATCGGCAGGCGGGCGTTGAAAAGCCAAGCCTTGATCGGGGTGGCGGCGGCGGCGTTTTTCGCGATCTTTGTTTTTGCCATGCCCTTTCCGCTGATCATTGTCGCGGCCGGCGCCTTTGGCTGGCTCGCCGGGCTGCCGCAGAGCGGCGGACATGCCGCCAGCCGGGACGGCGAGGACGGGCTGGTCGACCGGGCTTTCGCCGCCAGCCTGCCGGAACATATCAAGCCATCGGCCATGCGCCTGGCTGGAATTTTGGCGGCGGGCTTGCTGCTGTGGTTCGCGCCGCTTTTGCTCGCGCTGGCGCTGCTGGGGCCGGGCAATGTCTATGCGGCGATCGCGGCCTTCAACGCCAAGATGGCGGTATTCACCTTTGGCGGCGCCTATGCGGTTCTGTCCTACATGGCGCAGCAGGCGGTGGAGCATTATCACTGGCTTAAACCCGGCGAGATGCTGGTGGGGCTGGGCCTGGCAGAGACCACACCGGGACCGTTGATCAGTGTGGTGCAGTTTGTCGGATTTCTGGCGGCGGCGCGCCAGCCGGGCGCGCTGGACCCGATGGTGGCGGGCACCCTGGGCGGATTGATCGCCATGTGGTCGACTTTTGTGCCGTCCTTCCTGTGGATTTTCGCGGGCGGGCCCTATGTGGAAGCCTTGACCGGCAACAGGCGCTTGAATGCGGCGCTGTCGGCGGTGACGGCGGCGGTGGTGGGCGTGATCCTGAACCTGGCGGTGTGGCTGTCGCTGCATGTGTTGTTCGGACAGATGATGCGGGTGGGGTTCGTCAATCTGCCCGTTCTGGAATCGGTGAATTGGGCGGCGTTGGGGATTGCGGTGGCGGCGATGGTCGCGATCTTCCATTACCGCGCCGGGGTGGTTGCGGTTCTGGCGGCAAGTTGCGCCGCCGGCGTGGTCATATATCTGTTGGGGTGGTCCTAAGAAATACATTGGGGGGCAGAATGGAACGTTGGGTTTTGATCGGCGGTGTGATCGCCATCTTTCTGAGTCTTGCGGCTATGGGCTGGTATTATCATCGAGACAGCAATTTGCCGGGACTGTGCACCACCACGGAACAGCAGTGCGCGGACGATAGGCGAATGCCCTAAAGACTGGCGGTTTGGCGCAAGTTTGTTATTTAGGGGGCCGAGTAGGGCGGGATTTCGTGGCGTTGTTTCATTATTTGAGAGTGGCGGCGATTTGCGCCTGTGCCTGGCCCTGTGCGGCCTGGGCGGCGGATCAAGATCGGGTCGATGCGCTGGAACGGCAGTTGCACCAGGCGCGGCGCGAACTGGCCGAGATCAAGGCGGCGCAGCATGCCGATGACGGCGCGGCGCTGAAGGATTTGCAGCGTAGCAGCGCCGCGCAACATGCGCGGGTAAAGCAAAGGCTGGATGCACAGCCGCGCATCGGCCTGGATAACGGGCGGCTGAGTGTTGTGTCGGCGGATGGCGCGTTCAGCGTGTCTTTGCGCGGCACGGTGCAATTCGATACCGCCTATTTCGCGCAAGGGCGCAATCCGCCGAATGTGGATTTGAACAGCGGCACCAATTTCCGCCGCGCCCAATTCGGTCTGGTCGGCACCTTGTGGCGCGATTGGGCCTATAATTTCACTTATGATTTTGGCGGCAATGGCGTCGAGCAGCGCGGCTATCTGTATCGCGCGTATATCGAGTATGACGGATTCCAGCCCATCGGCATTCGCGCCGGGGCTTTTTCGGCCTATGACAGTATGGAAGACGCCACCGGGGGCGCCAATCTGGCGTTGCTGGAGCGGCCGACCGCCGTCACCATCGCCCGGTCCATCGCGGCGGGCAGCGGGCGCGCGGGGGTGGAAGTTTTCGCGCAAGGCGAGCGGTATCTGGTGTCGCTGGCGCTGACCGGCGGCAAGACCACCGACTCGGCCAGTTTTGACGAGCAGCAGGGTCTGGTGGGACGCGCGGCCTGGCTGGCAGTGGATCGCGAGGATTTGAAGTGGCTGGTCAATGCCGACGTGGCGCATGTGCTGAAGATCAGCGATGCGGCGCCGGGGGGTCCCGGCATGGTGCAATTGAGCGCCGGGCCGGAAATTGCCGTCGATGCCAGCCGTACCGTCGATACCGGCCTGCTGGATGCGCGGCATGTCACCGAATTCGGCATGGAGACGGCGCTCAATATGGGGCGGTTGTTCGGACAGGGCGGGTGGTTCCATTACAACATCACGCGCCGGTTTGCGGCGCCCAATCCCGACTTCAGCGGCTGGTATGCGATGGCGACCTGGTCGCTGAGCGGTGAGTCGCGCCCCTATGATCCGGTCAGTGCGA
>CBHTTW010000060.1:0-10871 GCA_966096025.1 uncultured Alphaproteobacteria bacterium
TAGGTCAGCGCCAAGGCGGTGAGGAAATTGCGCGGCGCAAAACCGTCATCGTCCCAGCCGTCCGATCCAGGCAGGCCCCAGAACAATCCCGCCAACCGCATTCCGGCGGCGGCGACCAATATCCAAACCAGCGGGTTGCGCGCCAATGATGACATCTGGGATTTCATCCGCCCCTGCATCAGCGGTCGTTCCGGTCCAGCAGCCAGGCGAAGCTCGCCACACTCGCGGCCAGGATCAGGTCGGCCGCCGCCAGGATCAACAGCACGGTGGCCACCGGTGTCACCGACATATTGGCCATGCCCGCCGCGGCGATCCCGGCGCCCAGAAAGATCAGGTCCTTGTTGGGCACCAGCGGCAGGCGCGTCACCACCAGGCGCAGCGCGACAAATTGCAGGCAGGCGATCGCCGACGGCAACGCGCCAGACAAGGTCCACAGGCCGAATTCCACCGCCAGCACCAGCGCCGAACGGGTAAAATGAATGCCGAATGTCGCGGCGATCTGCCCGGTCGTGAGTTGTGTCAGCTTGCGCCGGCCCAGAAACAGTAGCGCGCAAAGAATCAGCGGCACCGAACCCGCCAAGGCATAGAGCCAGCCATGGCTGTTGAGGGTGGCGGGAACATGCAGGCCGCCCAGCGCCAGCAAGGCCAGCAGCATCAGATAGACCATCGCCAGCCCGGCGCCGCCCGACAGGACATTGGAGTCCTTGATGCCGTGCACCAACATGCCCGGCTTCAGTTTCAGCCGCGCCTGGGCCCAGAAATAGAAGAAGGCCTCACCGGAATAATCCAGCATGAAAGTGTTCATAAGCCGCTTGCGCAAAATCACCTTCATGGGCGGCGTGTTCTGGCGGCCCCAGAGATTGCGATAGACCAGGAAATCGCCGAAGGGCTGCAGAAAGAATTGCAGCACCAGCAGTATGTAAAATCCGGGATTGGCCGGCCGCGCCGCCCAGATCTCGCTCCAGCCCAAGCTGGTAAGGCGGTGACCAATGATCGCCAGCAAGACAATTGGAATGCCCCAGCGCAGGATTTGAATGCCTAGCCGTCCCGCAGGGCTGGCCGCCAGCCGCGCCAGCATTCCCGATTCCGGTCCAAGATCGGGATCGGCTGTCATGCGCGCGACAGGGCCCAGCGCACCAGGGCGCGCGGCACCAGGCCGGAGACGGCCCGGATGACGGCGAACTGCCAGGGCACCACGATCACGCGTTTTTTGGCGGCGATCTTGCGCACGATGACGGCGGCGGCTGCATCGGCTGTCATCAGGAAGGGTTTGGGCTCGGTGACTTTGCGGCTCATCGGCGTGTCGATGAAGCCCGGCGACACCAGGCTCACCACAATATTGTGCTTGGCCAGTCTCAGTCCCAGCGCCTCGGCAAACAGGCGCAGGCCCGCCTTGGTCGCGGCATAGGTCGGCGCCATGGGCAGCGGATAGGATTCCGAGATCGAGCCGACCAAGACGATGTGGCCCGCGCCACGCTTCGCCATGGCATCGGCCATCGCGTTCGCGCCAACGGCAGGCGCGACGAAATTGACCTCGGCGATTGCCTGGGAGCTCTCAGGCGCTTCAGCGGGCATGTCGCTGGGGGCGGTGCCGCCCTGCCCGGCATTGAAGATCGCCAGATCGATGGGCGTGGCCGCATCGGCGGCGGCGAGCTTGGCGGCGAAACCCGCAACGTCCCGCAAATCGAATGCCTGGGTGGCGGCGGTCGCGCCCAAGGCGCGGCATTGACCGGCCACATCCTCCAGCCGCGTCTGGTCCCTGCCCCACAAAAGCAGTGTGGCGCCCGCGCCCGCATAGCCGCGCGCCAGCGCCGCGCCGATGCCGCTGGATGCGCCGGTGATCAGGATGGTTTTGGCCATCGATTTTTCTGGCATGAATCACGCGTAAGGACCGCGGAAATGCGGCGTTTCTTACTATCAAATCGCGGGCTTGGAGGCTATGGTGCCGTCGATTTTACAGGAGCGGCCGGAAACCCGGAGCGGGTGCGAAGCAGCCGCGCAGGGCCTTCCGGCGCGACCATAAAAAAGGAATTCCGGTCCTTTGCGCGCATCCGTGGAAATCGTCCCGGTACAGACCAAGCGGCATTGGCACGACTTTCACCATCTGCCGTTCACAATCTATCGGGACGATCCAAATTGGGTGCCGCCGCTGCTGCTGGAGCGGAAATTCCACTTCGACCCCAAGCACAATCCCTACTTCCAGCATGCCCATGCCGCCTTTTTCCTGGCCTATCGCGACGGGGTAGCGGTGGGGCGCATCACCGCCCAGATCGACCGGCTGCATCTGGAGCGGTACCAGGACGGGACCGGCCATTTCGGCTTCATCGAGGCCGTGGACGATCCCACCGTCTTTGCCGCGCTGCTTCAGGCGGCGGAAGGCTGGCTGCGCGGCCAAGGCATGAAGCGGGCCATCGGTCCGGTGAGTTTTTCACTTTGGGATCAGCCCGGACTGCTGGTCGAGGGTTTCGACACCCCGCCCTATGTGATGATGAACCATCACCTGCCCTATTATGCGGACCGCATCACCGCCCAGGGCTATCAAAAGGCGGAAGACCTGATCGCCTACCGCTATGGACCCGATGCCTCGACCAAGACCTGGGACAGGTTGATGGCCCGCGCCATGCGCGGCGGCGAAGTCACTTTGCGCAATATCCATATGGATAAGCGCTTCCGGGACGAAGTCGCCATGCTGCTGGACATCATCAACGATGCCTGGTCGGACAATTGGGGCTATGTCCCCATGACCCAGGCCGAGATCGACGATCTGGCCGGCATCCTGAAACTGTTGCTGCGCCCCGGCGATGTCGCCATCGCGGAATATCAGGGCAAACCGGCCGCCTTCACCGCCATCTTTCCCAATCTCAACGAGGCCATCCGCGACATGAAGGGGCGGCTGTTTCCCTTCAACTGGATCAAGCTGCTGTGGCGCCTGAAAGTGGCCCGCACCAAGACGGCGCGCATGCCCATGATGGGGGTGCGCAAGTCGCTGCAAGCCTCGCCCATAGGCGCGGCCTTGGCCCTGTCGGTGATCCGCTCGGTGCGGGAATTCAACTTTTCGCGCGGGGTGGTGGACAGCGAATTGTCCTGGATCCTGGCGCGCAACAGCCGGGTGCGTCATGTGATCGAGATGGTGGGCGGCGTGCCCTACAAGACCTACCGGGTGTTCGAGAAGCCGATCTAGAACGTTTCGGGGTCGAAGCCGTGAATGGCGCAGACCCGCTTGGCCAGCTTGCGGAATTTGGGATTGTGATGGCCGCGCGCCGTGCCGGTCTCGTCCTGGTAGAGATGGATCATCTCATGCGCCATGGTGGAGATCAGCATGTCGGTGGAATTCACCAGCGGCGCCGAAATGGCGATCTCGCTGAAATCATTGTCGCCCCGTGCGCGGCGGTGACGGCCGCGAAAATGACCGTAGCGATCCTTGGCCCCCAGCACCCGGAAACTGACATGATCGGCATGCGGCAAATCCCAACGGCAAAAAGGCGGACTGACGCGTAGATACTCATACGCGCTTTCCAGCATGTCGGGCGTAAGGGTCAGTTTGGACATGGTCGAAGGACACTCGTGGCGCAAAACCATATCGCACAAAAAGCCGGGGGGCGCGCGGCAGCGCGTCGCGCTTATAAGTATCTGTTTTTATTGTATTTTTCTCGGTTGTCCGTATACGGAAACTGTAGACATATCAGGGTCATAAAATTGCCGGGCCGGGGGTGAAATTCCGCAAAACCGGTGCCGTCCGGGCCGTGTCATCAAGGAGTTGGGCCATGTCCTGCGCCCGGCCAAAGCGCTGGTAGAAGGGCCCCGCCGGACGGGCTGTCCAGGGCCCCCAAAAAGCCAATTCCGTACTCATGGCAGGGCTATTTTGGGGGCGAATCCACACCCGCCGGTTCCAGGGCTTGAGGCTCCCGGCTTTGAGGCTATAAGGGCGCCGAAAAACGGGCCCTGATGGCCCCCATGGGGAACAGCGAATGACTCACGATCGTATGGCGGTGCTGCAGGCGATGACGAGCCAGGGCGTGATCCCGGTCTTTTTCCATCCCGATACCGAGGTCTGTCTCAAGGTGATTCAGGCCTGCGCCAATGGCGGCGCCAAATGCATCGAGTTCACCAATCGCGGCGACTTCGCGGCCCAGACCTTTCTGGAAGTGGCACGCCATTTCGCCAAGGCCGATCCCAGCGTCATCATGGGTGTGGGATCGATCGTGGATGCGCCGACGGCGGGCCTGTTCATCGCCAATGGCGCCAAGTTCGTGGTCGGACCGATCATCAACGCCGATGTCGCCAAGGTCTGCAACCGCCGCAAGATCCCCTACAGCCCGGGCTGTGGCTCGGCTTCCGAAATTTCCTATGCCGAGGAATTGGGCTGCGAGATCGTCAAGGTGTTTCCGGGTTCCAGCGTCGGCGGACCGGAATTCGTCAAGAATGTCCTGGGTCCCATGCCTTGGACCCGCATCATGCCCACCGGCGGCGTCGACACATCGGAAGAGTCGCTGAAGAAGTGGTTCGGCGCCGGCATTGTCGCCTGCGGCATCGGCTCGAACATGATCACCAAGGAATTGCTGGCGGCCAAGGATTATGCCGGCATCGAGAAGAAGGTGGCCGAGACCATCGCCCTCATCAAGCGCATCCGGGGAAAGTAAGCCATGAGCGAGATTCTGAAGATCCGTCCCGCCGCCGATGTGAAATGGGACTGTGTTTCCTTCGGCGAAGTGATGCTGCGCTTCGATCCCGGCTTCGGCCGGGTGCGCACCGCCCGCCAATTCCAGGTCTGGGAAGGCGGCGGCGAATACAATGTCGCCCGCGCCATGCGCAAATGCTGGGGCAAGCGCGCCAGCGTCGTCACCGCTTTGCCCAAGAACGACCTGGGCTGGCTGGTGGAGGATTTCATCTGCCAGGGCGGTGTCGATACCTCGCACATCATCTGGCGCGATTTCGACGGATTGGGCCGCAACACCCGCGTCGGTCTCAACTTCACCGAAAAGGGTTTCGGCATCCGCGCCGCCTTGGGTTGTTCGGACCGCGGCCATAGCGCCGCCTCGCAGATCAAGCCCGGCGAAGTGAATTGGGAAAAGCTGTTCGGCGAGGAAGGCGTGCGCTGGTTCCATACCGGCGGCATTTTCGCGGCGCTGGCCCCCAACACCTCCGAAGCGGTGATCGAGGCGGTGGAATGCGCGCGCAAGCACGGCACAATCGTTTCCTATGACCTCAACTACCGCGCCAGCCTGTGGAAGAGCCAGGGCGGCAAGGAAGGGGCGCAGAAGATCAACCGCCACATCGCCAAGTATGTCGATGTGATGATCGGCAATGAGGAAGACTTCACCGCCTGTTTGGGCTTTGAAGTCGAAGGGCTGGACGAGCATATCTCGGCCATCGATCCGGCGAACTTCAAGAAGATGATCCAGACCGCGGTGAAGCAGTTCCCCAATTTCAAGGTTGCGGCCACCACCCTGCGCAATGCCAAGACCGCCAGCGTCAATGACTGGTCCGCCATCCTGTATGCCGGCGGCGAATTCCATCAGTCGATGATGCGCGAAAACCTGGAAATCTATGACCGCGTCGGCGGCGGCGACGGTTTCGCCAGCGGCCTAGCTTACGGCTTCCTGGAAGGCAAAGGCCCGCAAGCGGCGGTAGAATATGGCGCGGCGCATGGCGCGCTGGCCATGACCACACCGGGCGACACGTCCATGGTGAACGTCGCGGAAGTCGAAGCGGTAATGAAGGGCAAGGGCGCCAGAGTAATACGTTAAGCGTTATCCGCTAGCGCCCTACCCTCCATGGGCGGGCTTGACCCGCCCATCCAGGACAACCAACACCGTATTTGCGACTCTGGATGGCCGGCTCAAGGCCGGCCATGGAGAAGATTAAAGACGTCGAAAAGGCGCCTAGCGCCGGACGTACTTCACAACCCGCTTCTGCAAGACCTCGGCGCTATAGACCGCGCCCTTGCCATCGGCCCACACGCCTTCGCCGGCGCTGGTGCCGGTGGTTTCCATCGTGGAATTGCGATCGGGAATGAAGTCGGTGACCACACCGTCCTTCAGACTGCCGATGCGCACGCCGCGCTGCCAGCCGGGATTGTGGCCATAACCGTCCTTGTTGGTGGATTCGGAATCGGTGACATAGATCACGTCATTGCGGTCGATGGAGATGCCGCTGGGACGCCCGAACTGGGTGAGCTGGCCGAGCAGCTTGCCGTCCTGGGTGAAGATCTGGATGCGGTTGTTGTCGCGGTCGCCGACATAGAGATTGCCTTTGGAATCCATCGCCAGGCAGTGCGGCATGCCGAACTGGCCGGCGCCGGCGCCGGGCGTGCCCCATTGCTTGATGAACTTGCCGCCGGCGTCGAACTTGATGATGCGCGGCGTGCCTTTGAAATCACGGGTATGGCCTTGCGCCACAAAGATGCTGCCATCGGGCGCGACCAGCACCGCATTGGGCTCAGTGAAGCCGCTGGGGGGCTGGCCGGCGACACCGGGCTTGCCCAGGGTGCGCAGCAGCTTGCCGCTGGGATCGAACTCCATAACCACATGGCCCTTGGTGCCCTTGCCTTCGGGCGGCACCCCGTCGGTGATCCAGAGATGATCGTTTTTGTCGATGGTGAAACCATGCGGGAACTGCAGCAGGCCCGCGCCGAACGACTTGATGAATTTGCCGCTGGAATCGAACCGCATGATGGGATTGAGCTTGCTGCCGACGCAGCTGTTGGCGGCGCAGCGATCGACCACCCAGATATTGCCCTTGCTGTCACCCATCACCGAGCTGGAGGAACCCATGCTGCGGCCGGCCGGCAGTTTGAAAAAGCCGGGAACTTCCGCATAGCGGTTGGCCTTGGGATTGGGTTCGGCTTTGGGTCGGTCGGCGGGCTGCGCCATCGCCGCCAGGGGCAGGACCATCAACACCGCCAATGCCAGTTTCATCTTTTCTCTCCCTGTTTTGCGCCACGATAGCAGGCCGCTACCGACTTCCCAGGGGCGTGCGTTTCGGAATTTTTAGTTTTGATAAAACAATTTTCGAGCCCTTTTGTGTCCAATTTTTGCGAGCCGCTCGCAACTGCAAGACTGTTTAAAGGCAAAAGCTGGAAAAAGGCTTGCACTGACAAAGGCCAATCTTTCTAATCGCCGCCAATCGCCAGGCCCTTGTCTGGATTATGTTTTTTCCGTGAAAGGAAGACAATGAAGATCAATCCCCAAAAGTGCGTCGCCTGCGGCAACTGCACTTACATCTGCCCGATGGGCGCGATCTATGTCGATCCGGAGCTCAAGCGCGCCACCATCAACCGCGACGAATGCGTCGAGTGCTACGCCTGCTACAACGGACTGAGCAAGGAAGTGTTGCCGCCGTCCACCGTGCGCTTCGTGCGCCGCACCCTGGCCAACTTCCGCGTCCGCTTCGAGCCGGAGCCCGATGTCTGCCCCACCACCGCCTTCGAGCCCGACCAGCTGGAATGGCCGCGCGTGGTGCGCCGCGCCTTCTCCGACCCGCGCGTGCCGCATGAATCCACCGGCGTTTCCGGCCGCGGCACCGAAGAGGTCAAGACCAACGACGTTACCGACCGCGTCGGCATCGGCCAGGTCGGCTTCACCATCGAGTTGGGCCGCCCCGGTATCGGCGCCCGTTTCCGCGACTTCCAGGAAATGAGCCGCGCCTTGGCCAAGGCCGGCGTGTCGTTCGAGAAGAACAACCCCATCACCACCCTGATGAGCAATGTCGAAACCGGCGATATCCGCCCCGACATCCTCAACGAAAAGGTGATGAGCGCCATCATCGAGATCAAGGTCGAAGTGGCCCGCACCGAGGAAATCGTCCGCATCATCTGGGAAGTGGAAAAGCGCATCAACACCCAGGTGGTGATCGGCGTTGGCGTGCGTTGCGACGCCGATGGCGAGGAAAATATCGTCCTGCCGATCCTGGAAAAGCTTGGCTACAACCCGCAGCGCGCCAAGACCAATATCGGCCTGGGCCGCAAGGTAATCCGTGATTTGAGCAATGCCGCGCCGGTTGCGCAGCCCAAGGAAATGGTGAACGCATGACCAATACATTGCACCGCTACGGCAAGGCCGAGAGCTTTGTCGACGACTACATCGTCTTTTCGCTGCCCGCCAAGAGCAAGGCCGCCGGCCAGACCGGCGATGCGCTGGCGGCTCAGAAGCGATTCATGCAGATCGCGGCGGAATACAGCCCGTGCAGCCTGGGCGACGCCCTGCATGGCGGCAGCTTGCGTCCCACCAAGAGCAAGAGCATCTTCGGCCATTGGGGCAAGCGCAACAAGCCGAACTTCAAGAAGGTGCTGGAAGGCATGAGCAAGGCCGGCACCATGGCGGCGGTGTTCGACAACCGCGCCAAAGCCGAAGCCTTCGTCAAGCGCATCAAGGAAGAAGATCTCGGCCTGTCGGTCAACATCTCCTCCTCGATCGATAATGCCAAGAATGCCTGCAAGTTCGCCGGCATTCCGCGCCACTCCGTCGCCTATTCACTGGGCTTCGAGGAAGTGGGCGACAACACGCCGGGCAAGCAGGCCATCATGCTGTCGACCATGTGCGGCCATGGCATGCTGTCGATCAACCTGGCGCAAAAGATGATGAGCTTTGTGAAGGAAAACCGCCGCACCCCGAAGGAAGCCGCCGAGACCATGGCGCGCTTCTGCTCCTGCGGCATCTTCAACACGACGCGTGCGCGCCGTATCCTGGAAGATGTGCGCGTCGGTGTGAAGTAGACCTGATTTTACTGGCTTAAATAAAAGCCCGCCGGATCACTCCGGCGGGCTTTTTCATGGCAGCTTGACGGCTTCCGCTTCCTTCACAATGCGGGCGGCATCAGCCGGCAGCATATAGCGCTGCGCTACCAGACGATCGGCCTGGGCTTTCACCTTGGCGACATAGGCGGCGTGGTTGGGATAGCGCTCCTCCAGCGACGGACGCGGATCGCCCTTGGCCATCCGTTCGGCGCGGGTCTTGGCTAAGGGAACAAAGCCGCCGATATTGTTGCAGAAACGGCCCTTCTGGAATCCGCCGGCAAAGACATTCCAGCCGACATAGGTGCCCAGCGGCGCCGAAATCAGCGGCGAGCGGATGCCGTCCAGCTCATTGCCGTCGGCATCGATGCGCGGCATCAGTTGCGGGATTTCTTTCATGATGCGCGGCGGCACCGTCGTGATGACGCCCGTCAGGTCGGGATAGTCGAAGCCCTTGCCCAGGTCATATTGATAGGTGGGCGAATAGGCCGGGCGCGGCACGCCGGGGACCTTGGGAAAGGCCTTGTCATAGGCCGCCACGGTCACCAATCCGCCGGACGCCAGGGTCGGATAGATGCTGGCCGGAGGCTCGCTGCCCTTGGTCACCCAGTCCACCAGGGCAGCGAAGATTGCGCGGTTGGTGTCGGCGGCCGGATTGGGGTTGGAGCTCATCACACAGGCCGCCGTCGCTGGCGTCACCAGGTCGAAGCCGCCGCGGCCGCCATTGTGGGGCGCCCCGGCATTGTAATAGCGCCGCACATTGGCGGGCAGCGGGATGTCGGCCTTTGCGTCGCTGCCGACAAAATCCGGGCTGGCGCGCAAGTCCCAGAATTCGGTCGAGCCGAATATCTCCGCGATCTTGGGACAAGTTCTATCCTTCAAACAGCGGTCGAGCAGGCTGTGACGGCCCTGCCCCCTTGCCGCATCGTCATGGCTGCTCCACCAATTGGGGCCCTCACTGCCGAGTTCGTAGAGTCCCGTCAGACCGCCGGGGGTGGCAAAGCGGTGATTGATTGACAGCACGCGCGGGCCGACGATGGGATTGAGGCCGTCAAAGATGATGCGGCCATCCTCCGCCGTGTTGAAGCCTAGATGCATATGACTGCGCAGATAATTGCCCGACTGGGAAACGCCACGGCCGATCGCCCAGCGCACCTTGCCCGCCAGTGGGTTGGCAGCGCTGCCGTCATAACGCAGGAACGCGACCAGATCACGGGTGGCGGCAAGACCGATGCCGAAGACTTTCGGATTTTTGGCGGTAAAGACCAGGGTGTAAGCCAGCGCCGGATTGAAGCCGCCCTTGACGCACAAATTGTTCAAATCGGGCTTGCCCGGAAACGGCGTGTTGCTGCAATCGGCAAAGGCCCAGTCGCTCTTGGGCACTAGTTTGTGCTCACCGGGCCGATCATCGGACACGCCGGTATAGAGCCGCGCCCCGTCCGCCGTCGCCGCCTCGAAGGTGCGCCCGCCATAGACGCCCTGCGGCCCGCCTTTGACCGGCATGGTGGTGGTCCCGGCCGGCATGTCCATGAACCGCACCAGAGCGGGGCCGCTGACCGGCGCAGAGGGCAGATCAATCTTCTGGTGCACCTCAGGCCGGTCGTCCAAATCGCCCTGCCAGCCGCTGAGAACATTGATGTGGCCGCCGCCCAGGGCCTCCGCGGCGCCGCGACCGCGATTGGACACGTCATAAACCAGCACGCCCGAGGTGCCGCCGGTGGGACGGGCGATGGCGAAGGTGGCGGTATATTCGACCCGGCCGGACGTGTTCTTGGGCGCCAGCTTGATGTCGTGGATGATGGCATTGCGCGGATCACCCGGATTCAATGCGCCGCTGAAATGACCTTCCAGCAGCTCATAGCCGCCGGTCATCGGCGTGGTTTTCTCGATAGTGAGCTTGGTAACGGCGGCGGAGGCGGGCGTGGCGATTGCGCAGGCCAGCAGCAAAAATCTCAGCTTCATGTCCCTGCCCCTTCTATTTGGCCAGGAGCATAGCTTCAGCGCCGTTTGCGGTCCAACGTCGCGAAGTCCGCGTCCGTCAGGATCACGTTTGCTGCGGCGCAATTCTCCTCCAGATGCGCGACTTTGGACGTGCCGGGAATGGGCAGCATCACCGGGCTGCGTTTCAGCAGCCAGGCCA
>CBHTTW010000061.1:0-10822 GCA_966096025.1 uncultured Alphaproteobacteria bacterium
CGGTGGGTTCGGCCTTCCTCTATCCGGTCAGTGTCGCGCGCATCGCGGCCTGGGCAAAGGGATTACAGTCGCGAGGCTTTGTTCTCGTGCCGGTTTCGGCGATAGTCGCCGAACCCGCAAAGAAGTAATCACCGCTTCATGTCTTCTTCCGATCTGCCCTACCGGCCCTGTGTCGGCATCATGCTGTTCAACCAGGACGGCAAAGTGTTCGTCGGCCAGCGTATCGATCAGACGGTCGAAGGCTGGCAGATGCCGCAAGGCGGCATCGACAAGGGTGAAACGCCGCGGCAGGCGGCCTTGCGCGAACTCCTGGAAGAAGTCGGCACCGACAAGGCCGAGATCATCGGGGAAATGGATGACTGGGTGACCTATGACCTGCCGGCGCATCTGGTGGGCGTGGCATTCAAAGGCAAATACAAAGGCCAGCGCCAGAAATGGTTCGCCTTGCGTTTTACCGGCCAGGATGGCGACATCGATTTGACGTCGCACGAGCCGGAATTTTCCGCTTTTCAATGGGTCAGCCTGGAGGCGTTGCCGGACCTGATCGTGCCCTTCAAGCGCGATACCTATAAAACGGTGATCGCCGCCTTCAGGAATTTGGGATGAAGGCTTCGCAGGCGCGCGCTTTACCGCCGGTGTTGATGATCCATGGCGCTTTTTGCGGGCCCTGGTCGCTGCAGGGCTTGCGGGAAAAGTTCGAGGCCGCCGGTTATTCCGTTGCCGCTCCCGCTTTGCGCTTTCATGACGGCAAGCGGCCGCCTGCCGCACTGGCCACCACGGGCTTGGCCGATTACGCCGCCGATCTGGAGCAGGAAATCCGGACCCTGGCGGCGCCTCCCATCCTGCTGGGCCATTCCATGGGCGGCCTCTTGGCGCAGATGCTGGCGGCGCGTTTGCAAGTCCGTGCGCTTGTTTTGCTGGCGCCTTCGGCGCCCTGGGGCGTGGCGCCCACCACCCTGTTTGAGATCGGCGCCGCCCATGTGATGCATCTGCATCCGGGTTATTGGAATCAGGTGCTGGAGCCCAGCCGCGACGTGGCGCTGGCCCATTCGCTGGACAGGCTGCCGCGCCATATGCGGGACGAGGTGTTCGGCCGTTTTGTGCCCGAATCCGGCCGCGCCACCTTCGAGATCATGAATTGGGGGATCGATTTCCACCAGGCCAGCGCGGTGGATGCCGATGCTGTCACCGCGCCGCTTCTGTTTCTCACCGGCAGCGAGGACCGCATCAATCCGCCCTCCACCGTGGCCCGGATCGCCGCGCTCTATAAGGACCGCGCCACGGCCGAAGTGCTGGACGGCATGGGACACTGGCTGATCGGTGAACCGGGTTGGGAAAAATTGGCGATGCGGGCGCTGGGGTGGCTTAAAGAGCAGAAGCTCTAGCTCTTGGCGTCCGACTTGCGCTTGCCGAAATCCTTCATGAAGGCTTCCAGCGTATCGACCGAGGCGATCTTGGCGGCGGCATCTCGGAAAGCCAGGCCATGCTGGTCGATATCCGCCGACAGGACCGCGAACAGATTGCCGTCTGGTGTGCCTTTCATTTTGACGCCGAAATTGGCGCGCAACCGCGCCAGGCTGGCTTCGTCATTGGCCAGCGAATAGGCCACGGCGGTGCGCAAGAGCAGGCTGCGTTCGGTGATGCTCAGCGGCACAGGATCGGTCCAGCGGCCTTGCAGCAATTCCTCGGACTTCTGGCCCGCCACCGCCCAGTTGCCGCTTTCCCAATAGATATCGGCGCGCAGCCGCTTGGTGTCGTCGGCCTGATCGACCGCGATCAGGTCCAGCGCATTGTCCCATTGCTTGAGCGCGGCGAAGGCGCGGGCCTGCAGCAGCATGCGCTCATGCATCTCTTCGGCCGGCAGGCCGGTGATCTGGGAATCGCGGATGGTCGCCACCGCCTTGTCGGCCTTGTGGTCCATCAGATAAACGGCCGCCAGTTTGGTCGCGACCTGCGCCTTGGCGATGCCGTCCAGGCGCTTGTCGACCTGGTAGGCGAGCAGATTGGCCGCCGGGCCCAAAAGGTCCACCGCCACCAGCCGGTCCGACATGCGGCGGATCATCTCGTCGCCATCCGGCCCGATCGGGGTGAGATCGAGATTGTCGTAGAACAGCGCCAGCGCATCCACCGGCTTCATCTTGTCGGCGCCGCCCTTGAGGAAGAGATTGACGAAGGCGCCGCGCATATCGTCCTGCGCCACCCGCGCCGCGTCTTCGCCCTGGAAGCTTTGGGTCGCGACCCGCAAGGTCTTCAAGCCTTCGCGCCACTTGCCGCCGGTGAAATAGAGCGACGCCAGCTTGCGAAGGGTGCGAAGCTCCAGGCCATCGCCACGCCAGCGGAAACGCAGCCTTTCCAGCTGTTCGATGGCCTGCGGCGCGGTGACGGCGCTGGCATTCAAGGCCGCGATGGTGTGGTGGAAGATCGCCTGCGAAGCCAGTCTTTCGTCGCCGCCCTTTTCCACCGTGATGAAGTGTTTGGTGGCGGCGGCATAACGGTTCTGCCCCGCGAGCAGGCGGGCTTGCGCCAGTTCGACGGCCAGGGCCTGATTGGCATCAAGCTCATCGGGCATGCGATTGAGCGCGGAGTCGGCGAGATCAAGGCGGCCAAGGCCCAGTGCGGCTTCGGCATCGGCGATGGTGGCGGCCGCTTGCCAATAGACGGGATAGCGGCCCATCACCGGGCCGGCCTGTTCGAGATGGGCGTGGGCGTTCTTCCAATCTTCGGTCTTGGCCTCGATCAGCCCGCGCCAGAAGGCGGCATGACGGTCGGAATCAAAGCCCGGTCCGGCCAGATCGTTGCGGGCATCGCGATGGCGGCCCATCATATAATCGGCAACCGCGCGCATGGTGACCAGCTGGGCATCGCCCGCAAGGCCGGGATCGTGGGCCTGCAGCAGGTTGAGCATGCCCAGGCTTTCCGCGGCATAGCCGTTGGCGAGATAGAAGCGCGCCAGGGCCAGACGCGCGGCGCCGGATTTTTGCCGGTCGGCGCGCGCCACGGCTTGAGCGAGTTTGCGTTCGGTGGCCAGGAAGCTGCCGCCGCTGGCCTCGCCCCATTTGGCGAAATCCATATAGGAGGGGCCGTCGCCGGAGCGCGCCAGGGCTGAAGGCGTTTGCGCCACCGGCATTTGCGGCGGGGTCAGCGACAGGCCGGACGGGCGCGAGATGGAAACGCGCGCGGTATCGACCGCCACTTGCAGATCGTCGGCATAAGGGGTGATCACCAGCCCGCTGGCGGACGGCAAGGCGGCGAAGTCGGCGAAGCTGCGCATCTTGGGCACGCCGCGTCCCGGCTGCGCCGGAATGACGGTGAGAAGATCGCCGCCCGCCGGATCCATCAGCTTGAAGGCATGATCGGCGGCGGGAAGCAGGGTGGAGAGCGAGGCCCGTTTGGGGTCGGATTGATTGCGGGCGAAGCCGATCACCACCGGGGGCGGGGCGACGCTGGCGGCGATCTCCACTTCCAGATTGGGACCAAGGCCGCGTGCCGCGATCTCGGCGGGGGCCTTCAGAGTGATGCGCAGAATGCCCAGACCGTTGCTGGAAATCGCTTCAATGCCGGCGGCGAAATCGCCCAAGGAGGTCTTGAGATTGCGGGCGTCGAAATTGGGCGCGTTTTCCAGCACCACCCAGGCGGTGAGGCCGCGCACGAACACCGCGCTGGCGCGGCCGCCCGCGCCCTTGAAGGTAATCATCACGCCGTCGCGGGTGCGCTTGCCGTCGGCAACCGGAATGGTTTGATCAGGCGCAGCTTCGGCCAAGGCGGGCTCGGCATGAGCGGGCTCGGCGCCGTGCGTTGCGGGTGGTGTTTTGGCTTCCGCGACCTTGGCCTCAGCCTTGGTCTCAGCTTTGGTCTGGGGTTTGGCTTCGGGTTTTGCCTCCGGCTTTACCTCGGCGGGTTTGGCCTCGGTCTTGGGCGTGTCATGCCCAGCAAGCTTGGCGGCGGTCTGCGCGATGGCTTGCGCCTGGGCGGTGCTTGCGCCCTTGGTGATCTTGGTGACGGCGGGCTTGGCGGTGCCGGGCGGAGCGTAGGCGGCGGCGTCCGTCTTGGGCGCCAAAATGTCGATGGCGACATGGGGGCCATCCTTGAAATCGTGATAGCCGGAATCGGAATCGGTCTCGAACTCCACGACAGTGGAGGTGCCGTCGATGCGCCAGGAGGCGTTCTTCACCCAGGGGGGCGCAAAGCGCGCCAGGGCCGAAACATCGATCCGCGCCGGTGCGCCGAACCGCATGGTCATTTTTCCCGCGCCGGGATAGACCTGATAGGAAACATCCTTGGGCCAGTCGAACACCAGGCGGGTGTATTTCTCATAGGCGCCGGTGCGCAGCTTGATCTCCGGCAGGCTGGCGACATCCACCGGCTTGGCGACAGGCTTGGGCGGCACCGTCAGGTCCGGCATCACGCCGGTGAAATTTGTGTCGGCGATATCCACCACGGCGCGCTGGCCGATCTGGCTGACATGCAACTTGACCGGTTGCGTGAGGGTGAAGCGCAAGGTTTTGCCATCGGCATCGGCGCGGCCGCCGGTGATGAGTTTGGGCATGGCGGCGGTGATGGCGGCAGGCGCAAGCGTGGTCTTTGCGTCGAAAGAAATCGCCAGCACGCCGCCGGTGGTGGTGGCGCTGATTTTGGAATCGGTGCTGAAGGAGAGGCGAAAATATCCGTCCTGCGCCGCGCCGCTCACGCTATCGGCAGCAAAAGCCGGCGCGCTGACGCAAAGCGTCAGGGCGATGGCCAGGCTGGGAATGGTGCGGGTCGGCGTCAAGAAAAGGCCCCTTCAGACTTCAGTGTGGCGGGGCGGTGTTAACCTGTGGTTAAGCGTAATCGCCGCTCCAGGGACCGGGCCCCATATTTTACTAACCCTTTGGAGGTGCTTGCGTTTCTGCTGCCGCGGCCGGAGCCTTGGCGGCCGGCGCGGCGACGGCAGGGGCTGGAGCGGCCGCTACGGCCGGGGGCACGGGCGCGGGTCCGGCGGGGGGCGCCAGCGCCGTGGCGGTCTCGGGCAAGGCCAGTTTGTTGGCCAATTTCACCGTCAAATCCTTGGCGCTGTCGGAATTCATATTGGCCATCACCAGCGCCAGGATGTCCGACTTCATGTCATGGGCCACCGGCACCAGCACCGAGTCCGGCAGGCTGTTGAAGATGCGGGCGGCATCCTTGGCCTTCATGGTGGAATAGGTCTTCACCAGCGAGGCGATCTGCGCCTTCTGGGCATCGTCATGCTGCACCAGAATCGCGGCGATCTGGGCCTGCAATTGCTTGAGCTGGGCGATCTTGGAATCCACCCGCGCCTCGGCGGCGGTGATCATATTGGCCTGGATGGCAAGCTGGGAATCGCGCGCATCCAATTCGCGGCGGCGCTTGCTGAGGCTGTTGACGACATCGACTTCGCTGGCGCTTGCGACTTGGTCCTCCTCGCCGCCGGCATAGTCCTTGTTGGACGGAACCGGATCGTGAGTCAGCGCCGCGCCCGGTTTCTCATGGCCCGCTTCGGCATAGGCGGTGCGCACCAGATCGGTGGTCTTGAGCGCGAACACCACCGCGCCAAGCGCCACGACGCTGGGCAGCAAGCGGGTCAAACGGGCTCTTTGAGCAGGGGTGGTGGTCATGAAACGTGCCGTCCCAAACGGCTCATGATGGAGGTGGAGGGAAGCGGCATGTCGGGAATTTCCTTGGCGATACGGGGCGTCTCCGCCGCGCTTTCCATGCGTTGGGCGATGCGTTCGCCCGAAGCGGTGAGGACGGAGAGTTCGTCGATATGCAGACGGGCGCGCTTCAGCCGCTCGTCCAGGGTCTGGGCGGCTTCGCCCGCCGCCGCTTTCAGCGCCCGCAGCGAGGCGCCGGCGCCCGAAATCGCCATATTGAGTTCGCCGATGGTGCGTGACAGGCCTTCCTGGCCCTTGCGCACCGCGGCCAGCCGCCGCTCCAGGATCACGCAATAGCACAAGGTTAGGGCCAGCAGGATTTCCAGGCCCAGTTCCATATAGAAGGTCAAATTGGCGGGAATGGTCACGGCGTTATCTCTCTTGAAAAAAATGAAATTACAGGTGGCGCGAGGCATCCGTGCGTTCGATGGCGTCATCGACGCGGACCGCGACCGAGGAGCCGACGCGGCCCATGCGGCCGGTCAACAGCGGCACGCCCCGGCAGCGCAGTTCGATCTTGGAGTCGGGACCGGCGTTCAGCATCATGGTCTGGCCGACTTCCAGGTTCATCACCTGGTTCAGCGGCATGGTCTGTTCGTCCAGAATGGCTTCGATGTCGATCTTGGTGGACCACAATTCGGTCGCCAGATGGCTTTCCCAGATCGAGTCGCGGCCGAATTTTTCGCCCATGAACTGTTGCAGCAACAGCTTACGAATCGGCTCCAAAGTGGCGTAGGGCAGCAGCAATTCGGTGCGACCGCCGCGGTCTTCCATGTCGATGCGCAGCTTGACCAGGATGGCGGCATTGGCGGGCCGGGCGATGGCGGCGAAACGCGGATTGGTCTCCAGGCGGTCCAGGCTGAAATTGACCGGCGCCAGGGGTTCGAAGGCGGCGCACATGTCCTGCAGGATCACTTCGATCATGCGCTGGACCAGGGTACGTTCGATGGTGGTGTAGGGGCGCCCTTCGATGCGCATGGCCGAGGAGCCGCGGCGGCCGCCGAGCAGCACGTCCACGATGGAATAGATCAGGTTGGAATCGACGGTGAACAGCCCGTAATTGTCGAGCTCGCTGGCATGGAACACCGCCAGGATGGCGGGCAGGGGAATGGAGTTGAGATAGTCGCCGAAACGGATCGAGGTGATGGAATCCAGGCTGACTTCGACATTGTCGCTGGTGAAATTGCGCAAGGACGTGGTCATCAGCCGCACCAGGCGGTCGAAGACGATTTCCAGCATCGGCAGGCGTTCATAGGACACCAAAGCCGAATTGATGATGGCGCGGACACCGGATTTGTCCTGGACCTGGTCGGAATTGCCGTCGAAACCCAGCAGGGAGTCGATTTCTTCCTGGTTCAGGACGCGGTCGGCGCCTCCACTGCCCTCGGGCGCGGCGCTCTCGCCCGCCGCCTCAAAAGCCGCGGCCTGCGCGGCTTCTTCTTCGGACATGGTCGGAGCGGGGGTTTCGTCAGCCATTGTTCTTCAATTCCCGAATTCGCTTACTGAATGATCATTTCCTTGAGCAGCACGTCGCGCACTTTATAAGGCGCGGCCGCCACATTGACGCGGCGCAGCAGCTCTTCCTTCAAACGCAACACGCCGGCCGACCCCTTGAGGTCGTCGAGCCGAAGTTCGCGCAAGTAAGCCTGGAATTGGTCGGTGATGCGCGGCATCAGCGGCTCCAGCGCCGCCTTTTGCTCTTCGTCTTCCAGTTCCAGCGAGACGCCCAGCTTGAGATAGGCGGGGGTGCCGTCGCTGCTTTGAATATTGACCAGAATGTCCTGCATGTCGCTGAAAGCGACCTTGGGCGGGGTCAGCGGCACTTCTTCCTCATGCTTGGCCTCATGGGCCTCGTCCGTCTTGAACAGGAAGAAGTAAGCGCCCGCGCCGCCGCCACCCAGCACCACAAGCAGGGCCGGAACGGCGATCATCAGGATTTTCTTGGTGAGAAACTTACGAAAACCTTTCTTCGGCGCGGCCTCCGCGGCTTCGCCTTCCGGCTTTTCGCCTTCGGCTTCCGCGTCCGGCTCTTTTTCTTTCTTTGCCATGAATGGCCTTCCGCAACTTCTTTGCGAGGGTCAACCTAAGCAAACGTGGTTAAGGAGTGGTTCAAATTGCCGGGTCGAACGGCAATGGCCCGGCAAGATTTTCCGCGCTCCAACCGTGCAAAGCAGAAAACCCAATGAATCCGGGCATTATTCCTTGGCACGGCGGCTGCAAAACATCTGGCGTCGGACCAGAAAGGATCCGCCAGCCATGGATAATTCACTTCTTGTTAGTCTTTCGCATCAGCTCGCCTCCTACCGGGCGATGGACGTGATCGCGAACAATATCGCCAATGCCTCGACGCCGGGTTTCAAGCGCGAGGCCGCGAAATTCGAGGAAGTCGTCGCCATGATGCGGCCCGCCGAAGGCCAGACCGGCTTGCAGCCGGTCAGCTTCGTCAAGGATGCCGGCCTGATGCGCGATTCCAGCCAGGGCAATATCGAGCAGACCGGCGCCACTTATGATGTCGCCATTGTGGGCCAGGGTTATTTCGCGGTGCAGACGCCGACCGGCCTGCACTACACCCGCGACGGCCATTTCTCGCTCGACAATAACGGCAACCTCGTCACCAGCCAGGGCCATCAAGTCCAGGGCGACGGCGGCCCGATCCTGATCACGCCGAATGACGGGGAAATCAACATCGCCCCGGACGGCACCATTTCCAGCGTCGTCAACGGCATCGGCAACCAGCTGGCCAAGTTGAAGGTGGTGGAATTCCCCAATCCCAGCGCCATGACCAAACTGGGCGCCAACCTCTATTCCACGACCCAGCCGGCGACCACCTCCACCACGGCAACCATACGCCAAGGTGCGTTGGAAGCCTCCAATGTCCAGCCCATCATCGAGATCAGCCATATGATCGAAGTGATGCGGGCCTATGAGGCGACCGCCAGCCTGAGCAAATCCCAAGAAGACCTGATGCGCCAAGCGATCAATCAGCTTGGCCAGATGCCGAACGCATAAGGAGACACGATCATGCGCGCCCTTTCCATCGCCTCGACCGGCATGTTGGCCCAGCAGACCAATGTCGAAGTGATCGCCAACAATCTGGCGAACATGAACACCACCGCTTTCAAGCAGCAGCGGGCCGAATTCGCCGATCTGCTCTATCAGAACATCCAGACCCCCGGCTCGCAGACGTCGGACCAGGGCACCTACGCCCCCAACGGCATCCAGCTGGGCGCCGGTGTGCGCACCGCCGCCGTCTATCGCGTCACCACCCAGGGCGACCTTAAATCGACCGGCAATCCCTATGACGTCGCCATTCAGGGCGCGGGCTTTTTCCGCGTGCAGCAGGCCGACGGCACCGATGCCTATACCCGCTCGGGCAATTTCTCGCTGAGCCCCCAGGGACAGCTGGTCACCCAGGACGGTCTGGTGATCCAGCCCGGCATCGCCATTCCGCAGAACACCATTTCGGTGACCATCAACAATCAGGGCCAGGTCAACGCCACGGTGGCGGGCAGCAATACGCCCCAGACGGTGGGCCAGTTGGAACTGACGCGCTTTCCGAACGAAGCGGGCCTGAACGCCATCGGCAACAATCTTTATCTGGAAACTCCCGGTTCGGGTTCGCCCCAGGCCGGCGTTCCCGGCTCGACCGGATACGGCACCATTGTCCAGAACTTCCTGGAAACCTCCAACGTCAATTCGGTGGACGAGATCACCTCGCTGATCACCGCCCAGCGCGCCTATGAAATGAATTCCAAGGTCATCTCGGCGGCCGATCAGATGCTGCAGGCCGCAGCCCGGTTGGGGAGCTAGGACGATGCGCAAGATACTGGCCTATTTCGGTCTTTTCGCGATCCTGCCGGCGCTGCTCTTGGCCAGCGGCTCGGCCTTCGCCGGCACGGTGCGCATTGTGGTGCCGTCGCACGACATCGCCCGCGGCGAGACCATCAGCGAAAGCGACCTTACCTTCACCACGGTGGACGGCGCGGCCCTGATGTCCGGTGTGCCCACCAAGATGGACGAGGTCAAAGGCATGCAGACCCGCCGCATGCTCATCGCCGGCCAGCCTTTCCGGGCCGAAGATGTGCGCCGCCCGATCGTCGTCAGCAAAGGCCAGACCGTCACCATGCAGTTCCTTGCCCCTGGCGTGGAACTGACGGCGATGGGCCGCGCCATGAGTGAAGGCGGCGTCGGCGACACCGTCACCATCCAGAACCCGGTTTCCTACCGCATGATCGCGGGAACCATTGTCGCGCCCGGCACGGTGCGCGCCACCGGCCCGATCAACGCGCCCATCAACAAGATTGCCCGCCGCTAAGCCATAGGATTTGCCATGCGTAATTCACTTTCGAAAATTTCCGCCCTGCTTCTGACCGGCGCCGCTTTGTCGGCCTGTTCGGCGATAGACCGGATTGAAAATATCGGCGAAGCCCCCAGGCTCGCGGCGGTGGGAAATCCCGCCGGCCAGCAGATCGTCGAGGCCATTCCCCGGCCGGCGCCGATCACCCATGTCAACAATTCGCTGTGGCAGCCGGGCGCGATGAGCTTTTTCCATGATCCGCGCGCCATGCATGTCGGCGACGTGATCACGGTCAACGTGTCGGTCACCGACACCGCCAAGATGCAGAACACCACCTCGCGCAGCCGCACCAATTCCGAAAATGCCAGCATGGACAATCTGCTGGGCCTGGAAAAAGTGCTGCCCGGCATCGGCATGGATCCTTCCAGCCTGGTCAAGATGGGTTCGGACAATTCCAATGTCGGCACCGGTTCGATCGCGCGCGCCGAAACCATCAGCATGACCTTGGCGGCGCTGGTCGCCCAGGTTCTGCCCAACGGCAATCTGGTGATCGACGGTCATCAGCAGGTGCGGGTGAACAACGAACTGCGCGACATGCGCCTGTCGGGCATCGTGCGCCGCGAAGACATCACCCAGGACAATACCGTCAACCTGTCGCAGATCGCCGAAGCCCGGGTTACCTATGGCGGCCAGGGTACCATGAGTGACGTACAGCAGCCGCGTTATGGCTCGCAGCTGCTGGATATCGTGCTGCCCTGGTAACCGGTCAGCGCGAAAAGAAAAGGCCGGGTCGAAGACCCGGCCTTTTTAATTTAATGAATTCCGCTCGAGATGAGTCGTCGCGATAGAACATTTCGCGCCGCTCATTGCGCTCCTG
>CBHTTW010000062.1:0-10814 GCA_966096025.1 uncultured Alphaproteobacteria bacterium
AGGGCCGCCGCGGGCAAGAGGCTTTTGAAATTGGTCGTCACGGCGGCAACACATCTGGAACCGGTTTTTGAACCCGTCATCGAACAGGCGGGCTTCAAGCTGGTGCGCCTGCGCATGATGGGCGGGGCTTCCCGCACCTTGCAGGTGATGGCCGAGCGCCCCGACGGCAGCATGGATGTGGAAGGCTGCGCCACCCTCAGCCATGCGCTGCTGGACTTCATCGAGACCGAAGACCCGATCGAAGGCGATTATGAGATCGAAGTCTCCTCGCCCGGCATCGACCGCCCGCTGACCCGGCTTTCCGATTTCGCCCGCTGGTCGGGCCATGAGGCCAAGATCGAACTCAACACCCCCGTCGAAAGCGTTGGCGAGAGCCAGAGCGACAAAATAAAAGGCCGCAAGCGTTTCCGTGCCACTTTGCTCGGACTGGACGGCCAAGATGTCGTGATCCGCGATACCAGCATCGGCAGCGCCGACATCAAATTTCCGTTTCGCACCATCGCCAACGCAAAACTCGTTCTCACCGACAAGCTCATCAACGAACAGGTCAAGACGCGCAATCTCGCGCAACAGGAGAAGTAAAATGGCAGGGACCGTAGCCGCCAACCGGCTCGAACTTTTGCAGATCGCCGACGCCGTCGCGCGTGACAAGTCCATCGACAAGCAGGTTGTCTTGACCGCGATGGAAGAGGCGATGCAACGCGCCGCCAAGGCCCATTACGGCACCGAGAACGACATCAAGGTCGATATCGACCCCAAGACGGGCGAGACCCATGTTTCGCGTTATCTGCATGTCGTGGAATTGGTCGAGAACGACAAGACCGAGATTTCGCTGGCCGATGCCCGCCGCCGCAATCCCGACGCCCAGATCGGCGACATCATCGCCGAAACCCTCCCCCCTGTGGATTTCAACCGCATCAACGCCCAGAACGCCAAGCAGGTGATCGTGCAGAAGGTGCGCGATGCCGAGCGCGAGCGTCAGTATGACGAATATAAGGACCGCATCGGCGAAGTGGTGCATGGCGTGGTCAAGCGCTCGGAATTCGGTTCCGTGGTGGTCGACCTGGGCAAGGCCGAAGGCGTGGTGCGTCGCGACGAGATGATCCCGCGCGAGAGCTTCCGCGCCGGCGACCGTATCCGCGCCTATATCTACGACGTGCGCCGCGAGGCCCGCGGACCGCAGATCTTCCTGTCGCGCAGCCATCCCCAGTTCATGGTGCGCCTGTTCGCCCAGGAAGTGCCGGAAATCTATGACGGCGTGATCGAGATTCGCGCCGTGGCGCGCGATCCCGGCTCCCGCGCCAAGATCGCCGTGATCAGCAAGGATTCCTCGATCGATCCGGTCGGCGCCTGCGTCGGCATGCGCGGCGTGCGCGTCCAGGCGGTGGTGCAGGAGCTGCAAGGCGAGCGCATCGACATCATTCCGTGGAACGGCGAAGCGGCGACCTTCATCGTCAATGCCCTGGCGCCCGCCGAAGTCACCAAGGTGGTGCTGGACGAAGACACCCACCGCGTCGAAGTGGTGGTGCCGGACGAGCAGTTGTCGCTGGGCATCGGCCGTCGCGGCCAGAATGTGCGCCTTGCCTCCCAGCTCACCGGCTGGCAGATCGACATTCTGACCGAGGCCGAGGAATCGGAGCGCCGCCAGAAGGAATTCACCCAGCGCACCGCCTTGTTCATGGAATCGCTGGACGTGGACGAGACCGTGGCCCAGCTCTTGGCTTCGGAAGGCTTCGCCACCATCGAAGACGTGGCCTATGTCGAGCTTAATGAGCTGGCCCAGATCGAAGCCTTCGACGAGGAAACCGCCCAGGAACTGCAAAGCCGCGCGGTGGAATTCATCGAAGCGCGCAACAAGGAAATGGACGACAAGCGCCTGGCGCTTGGCGTCGCCGACGAGGTGCTGGAAGTGGACGGCGTCACCCCCGCCATGGCGGTGGCCTTGGGCGAGCATGAAATCAAGAGCCTGGAAGACCTGGCGGGCTGCGCCACCGACGACCTGATCGGCTATTACGAGACCAGCAAGGACAAGGAGCGCGTGCGCGTTCCCGGCGCCTTGGACGGCTTCAATCTCACCAGTGACGACACCAACGCCATCATCATGAAGGCGCGGGTCAAGATCGGCTGGATCGAGGAGCCGGTGGAAGAAGAAGTTGCCGAAGAAGACGCGGGCGCCGAGGGCGAGGAGACCGAGAAAGCCTGATGATAGAAGTGGCGCACAAAATGGAAGAGGCGGACGATGGTCGCGCGCGCGAGCGCCGCGATATCGTGTCGGGCGAAATCATGCCCGACAGCCGGCTGATCCGTTTTGTCGCCGATCCCGACGGCAATGTGGTTCCCGACGCCGGCGCCAAGCTGCCGGGCCGGGGCCTGTGGGTCGAAGCCTCGCGTGACGCCGTCAACAAGGCGGTGGAGAAGAAACTGTTCTCCCGCGCCGCCAAGGCGCAGGTAACCGCCGATGCCGATCTTCCGGCGCGCGCGGAAAAAGCCTTGGTGACGCGCATGCTGGGCGATCTGGGCATTGCGCGCCGCTCCGGCGCCCTGGTGCTGGGTTTCGACAATGTGCTGCGTGCGCTGGAAGGTGCCAAGCCGCCGAAAGTGTTGATCGAGGCTTTTGACGGCGCCGCCGACGGCAAGCGCAAATTGTACGCCGCCGCGCACCGGATGGAACTGAAATGCGTGGTGATCGAAAGCCTGACCAGCGCGGAATTGGGCTTGGCGCTGGGACGCGAGAATGTGATACATGCCGCCGTCCAGCCAGGCGGTCTAGCCGAACGTTTGATTTTTGATGCGGAACGCCTGTCCGGCTTTCGCCTGCGGATTGAAAGACCCGCGAGCGGACGCGAGCAAAACGAAAGTAACCCATGAGCGATACTGACGAAACCAAGCGCCCGGCCAAAACGCTTTCGCTGAAAAAGACGGAAACTTCCACCGTCAAGCAAAGCTTCAGCCATGGCCGCACCAAGGCCGTGGTGGTGGAGAAGAAACGCTCCGCCGCGCCGCCCGCGCCCGCCGCCAAGCCCGCCGCCAAGGCGGCCGAGAAGCCGGCGGAAAAGCCGGTGGCCGCCAAGCCGGTCGAGGCCAAGGCGCCGGTCGCCGCCGACAAGGCCGCGCCCGCCCGCGGCGTGGTGCTGCGCCAGCTTTCGGATGAGGAAAAGGCGCGCCGCGCCGCCGCCCTGGCTGACGCGCGCGTTTCCGACAGTGAAGCCCGCCGCATCGCTGAGCAGGAAGCCGAGCGCCGCACCCGGGAAGAAGAACAGCTTCGCGCCGAGCGCGTCGCCGCCGAAAAGCGCAAGGTGGAAGAGGAAGCGCGCAAGGCCGCCGACGAGCTGGCCAAGAAGCGCGCCGAACAGGAAGCCGCCCGCCGGCTCGAGACTCCCAAACTCAGCGAAGTCGCGAACGAAGCGCCGCGTCGCCGCCTGGAAAACGAAGAAGAAGAGGAAGGCGGCTCCAAGAAGATCGGCGGCAAGCTGGTGCCCGCCAAGGCGCCCGCGCCCAAGAAAGCCGAAGGCGAACGCCGCCGCGGCAAGCTGACGGTCACCCGCGCCTTGTCCGACGACGACGAGCGCGTGCGTTCGGTCGCCTCCTACAAGCGCCATCTGCAGCGCGTCAACAAGGGCCATCAGCAGCAGCCTGCCGGCCCCGCCGGTCCGCGCGATATCATCGTTCCCGAAACCATCACGGTTTCCGATCTGGCCAACCGTATGGCGCGCCGCGCCGTGGACGTCATCAAGGTGCTGATGAAGAACGGCATGATGGCGACTCCGAACGACATTATCGATGCCGATACGGCCGAACTTGTGGCGGCGGAATACGGCCATGTCGTCAAGCGCGTGGCGGAATCGGATGTGCTGGAAGGCCTGACGGGCGCCAAGGACGACGAGGCCAAGCTGGAATCGCGTCCGCCGGTGGTGACGGTGATGGGCCATGTCGACCATGGCAAGACGTCGCTGTTGGACGCCATGCGCAAGACCGACGTCGTGTCGGGCGAAGCCGGCGGCATCACCCAGCATATCGGCGCCTATCAGGTGAATTTGAAATCCGGCCAGAAGATCACCTTCCTGGACACGCCGGGCCATGCCGCCTTTACGCAGATGCGCGCCCGCGGCGCCAAGGTCACTGACTTGGTGATTCTGGTGGTTGCCGCCGATGACGGCGTTATGCCGCAAACGGTGGAAGCCATCGCCCATGCCAAGGCGGCTGGCGTGCCGATGATCGTGGCAGTCAACAAGATCGACAAGGGCGACTCCAATCCGGTCCGGGTGAAGACCGAACTGCTGCAGCATGAAATCCAGGTCGAGGATATGGGCGGCGAAACCCAGGCTGTGGAAGTTTCGGCCACCAAGGGCATTGGCCTGGACAAGCTGGAGGAAGCCATTCTGCTTCAGGCCGAAATCCTGGACCTCAAGGCCAATCCCGACCGTCCCGCCGAAGGCGCGGTGATCGAGGCCAAGCTGGACAAGGGCCGCGGCCCTGTCGCCACCGTGCTGGTGCAGCGCGGCACCTTGAAGGTCGGCGACATCGTGGTCGCCGGCGCGGAATGGGGCCGGGTGCGCCTGCTCGCCAATGAACGCGGCGAGACGGTGCAATCCGCGGGCCCGTCCACGCCCATCGAAGTGCTGGGCCTGTCGGCGGCGCCCGAAGCGGGCGACGAGATGGTCGTGGTCGAGAATGAAGCGCGCGCCCGCGAAGTGGCGGAGTATCGCGGCCGCAAGCGCCGCGAACAGCGCCAGGCGTCCAACTCGCGCCAGACCCTGGATCAATTGCTGCAAACCCGCGAAGCCGGCGAAAAACGCTTGTTGCCCCTGGTCCTCAAGACCGACGTACAGGGTTCCAGCGAAGCCATTCAGGGCGCGTTGGCCAAGCTGGCGACCAATGAAGTCGGCGCCCAGATCCTGCAATCGGGCGTGGGCGGCATCACCGAAAGCGACGTGATCCTGGCGCATGCCAGCGGCGCCGCCGTGATCGGCTTTAACGTGCGCGCCAACAACCAGGCGCGCGACCGCGCCAAGCGCGACGGCGTCGAGATCCGCTATTACAACATCATCTACAATCTGGTGGATGACGTGAAGGCGGCGCTGTCGGGCATGCTGACGCCGGAAACGCGTGAGAAGTTCCTGGGCAATGCCGAGATTCTCGAAGTCTTCAACATCTCCAAGGTCGGCAAGGTGGCGGGCTGCAAGGTCACCGAGGGCAGCGTCAAGCGCGGCGCCAAGGTGCGACTGATCCGCGACAATGTCGTGATCCATGAAGGCGAACTCTCCACCCTCAAGCGCTTCAAGGATGAAGTGAAGGAAGTGCAGGTCGGCCAGGAATGCGGCATGGCCTTCACCAACTATCAGGACATGCAGAAGGGCGATGTGATCGAGTGTTTCGAAGTCGAAACCATTCAGCGCGCGCTTTAGCCACCTTCGTTAGTCTTGGGTGAAGCATGGCTTTGACCAGCACGGCCCCCCTCGATCTCGCCGCCACTTTGCGCGCGGTGGAAGCGGCCTTGTGGGGCGCCGATCTTCCCAAGGCGATGGGCCTGGCCGCCGATGCGGTGGGACGCGGCGCCGGCCATCCCACTTTGCTGGGTTTGGCGGGGCTGGGGCACCTGCATGCCGGTGAAAACCAGGATGCGTTGCCGCTTTTGCTGCGCGCCCGCGAGCAGGCGCCCCAGCATGTCGATCTGTTGAACGCCTTGGGCGAGTGTTTCTCGCGCCTGGGCCGTTCGCGCGAGGCGGTCGAGGTTTTCGACAGCGCCCTGAAGCTTGCGCCCGATCCCCGGCTGCATTTCGGCCGCGCCTTGGCGCTGGAGGATTTGAGCGAATTGGACGCGGCTCGGGCGGGTTTCGAACAGGTTCTTGCCCTCAATCCCGCCCATTCGGAGGCGCTGTCGCGGCTGGCGGTGCTGGCGGGGCAACGCGGCGATACCAAAGCGGCGCGCGATCTTGCGGCCAAGGCGCTGGCGATCGACCCCCGTGATGCGGCGGCGCGCATTGCGCTGGCCGGCGCGGCGCTGCAGGAAAAAGACATGCCCACCGCCGAGATCCAGGTGTCGGCGCTGCTTCAGGATCCCGCGCTGGGCCCGGTGAATCGCGCCTTCGCCTTGAGCTTGGCCGGCGACATTCTGGATATGCAGGATCGCACCGACGAAGCCTTCGCCGCCTATGGCGCGTCCAAGGCACTGCAGCGCGACGGTTTCGCGGCCGAGATGGCGGGGCTGGAAACGGTCAGGGCGCGCGAGATTCGCCTGGCCGAATATTTCCGCCGCGCCGATCCGGCGCATTGGCAAGCAGCACCATCATCGCAGGCGGAGGTGCGCACCCATGTTTTCCTGGTCGGCTTTCCGCGCTCCGGCACCACCCTGCTGGAGCAGGTTCTGGCCGCCCATCCCGATGTCGCGTCCATGCAAGAGCGCGCCTGTCTGACGGATTCGGCGGTGGAATTTTTTGGCTCCGACGCCGATCTCGACCGGCTTGCCACTTTGACGGATGCCGAATTGCAGCCTTGGCGCGCGGCTTATTGGAAGCGGGCGGCGCAAACCGAACCGGCCCTCACACGTGCGGTCTTTGTCGACAAAATGCCGCTCAATGCGGTGTTTCTGCCCCTGATCGCCAAACTGTTTCCGCGCGCCAAAATCCTCCTGGCCCTGCGCGATCCGCGCGATGCGGTTCTGTCCTGTTTTCGCCGCCGCTTTGCCATGAATGCGGGAATGGTTGAATTTACCGGCCTGGACACATCGGCGGCCTATTACATCGCGGTGATGTCGCTGATCGAAGTCTATCGGGAAAAACTCGCTCTTGATCTGCTGGAAACGCATCACGAAAGGCTGGTGGCGGATTTCGATGGCGAAGCAAAAAGGCTGTGCGATTTTCTGGGCCTGGAATTTCACGGTGAAATGCGCGCCTTTGCGGATCGCGCCAAAGCACAGAATATCGACACCCCGTCCGGCGCCCAATTGGCGCGCGGCCTTTCGCAGGCCGGCCTGGAACAATGGCGGCGTTATGCGCCGCAAATGCAACCTGTCCTTCCGATGCTCGCACCCTTTGTGACGCGCTTCGGCTATCCGGAGAGTTAAGCTATGTCCCGTTCCCCACGCGGCCGCGGCTCCGCCCGGCACACCCGCCGCGAATTGTCTAACGGCCCCTCGCAGCGCCAGCTGAGAGTGGGCGAGGCCCTGCGTCATGCCTTGGCGGAAGTGCTGCGCGAGAATGAAATCCGCGATGCCGACCTGGACGGTGTTTCGGTGACCATCACCCAGGTCAAGCCGTCGCCCGACATGCGCTATGCCACGGTCTATTGTGAACCCCTGGGCGGCCAGAATGCCAAGGCGATCATCGCGGCGCTTAATCGTCACAAAGGGTTTCTGCGCGGCGAGATGGGTCATCTGATCACCATGAAATTCACCCCCGACCTGCGCTTTGTCGAAGACGAATCCTTTGCCGAGGCGCAGAAGATCGAAACCATTCTGAAATCGCCGGAAGTGCAGCGCGATCTGGCCGCGACCCACGACGAAGAAGACGATGATGCTTGAGGCAGACACAGGCTTTCTTCCCCCGCGTGCGAAGCACAGGCGGGGGGAGATGTGCGGTAGCGGGCTTGCCCGCGTACCGCACAGAGGGGGGTACTAGGATGGCCAAGCGTAAGCGCGGCCATCCGATTCATGGGTGGGTGATCCTGGACAAGCCGCAAGGCGTGACCTCGACCCAGGCGGTGGCGGCGGTGCGCCGCATCTTCGACGCCCAAAAGGCCGGCCATGCCGGAACCTTGGACCCGATGGCGACCGGCATCCTGGCGATTGCGCTGGGGGAAGCGACCAAGACCGTCCCCTATGCCATGGACGCGGACAAGACCTATCGCTTCACCGCCAAATGGGGGGAAAGCCGCGACAGTGACGATGCCGAAGGGGCGGTCACCGGGACCTCAGACAGGCGCCCCAGCGAGGCTGAAATCTTGGGGCTGCTGCCCCGCTTCACCGGGACCCTGAACCAGGTCCCCCCGGCCTATAGCGCCATCAAAGTGGGTGGGGAACGGGCCTATGACCTGGCCCGGGACGGGGAACAGGTGGTGCTGGAACCCCGTCCGGTCGAGGTCTTCGAGGCCCGGCTGCTGGCCGCCGGTCCCGACCAGGCGGAGTTCGAAATCCTTTGTGGCAAAGGCACTTACGTCCGTTCCTGGGTGCGGGACATGGCCCTGGCGCTGGGCACTTTGGGGCATGTCTCGTCCCTGCGCCGGACCTGTTTGGGGAGTTGGGACGAAAAAAGCGCGGTCGGGCTGGATACCCTGACCCCTTTTATGCATAGTCCCGCCGCTTTTGGGTATTTGAGGCCCCTTTCAACCGCGCTGGACGGCATCCCGGCTCTGGCTGTCAGTGGTCCCGATACGGTTCGCATCCGATCCGGCAACCCCATCCTCATCCGCGCGAACATCTTCGCCAAGATGAAGGACGGTTTTGGTGACGGCGAACTCTCCGGGCAGACCGTGTTTCTCAAGGATGAGGACGGCTCGCCCGTGGCATTGGCCGAAATCGCCGAAGGAGAACTTCGACCGTTTCGTGTCTTCAATTTTTCAACGACCTGATGTCCGGAAAGAAACAATGATCACTCCTGAACGCAAAAAAGAAGTCGTCGCTGAAAACGCGACGGGAAAAAACGATACCGGCTCGCCGGAAGTGCAGATCGCGATCCTGTCGGAACGCATCACCAACCTCACCGAACATTTCAAGACCCACTCCAAGGACAATCATTCCCGTCGCGGCATGATCAAGATGGTGTCGTTGCGCCGCAATTTGCTGGACTATGTGAAGTCCCGCGATGTGAAGCGCTATGAGGCGATCATTTCCAAACTGGGCCTGCGCCGCTGAGTTTCGCGGCCAAAAACTGAATTGGCAACGGCTGAGGCGAACCGCTTCAGCCGTTGCTTTGCTTTTCGGGGGATGAGCTTCCGGTAAAGCGAGCTCCATAGGGGAGCGCAGGGAGCGAACACGAACCCAAAGGGCCTCGTGGCGCGACCAAAATAGGAAGGCCTGCCGCAATATGGCGCCAGGCGATGACGAAAGAAAATCCGATGTTCAACGTACACAAAGAAAGCTTCGAATGGGGCGGCCGCACGCTGACCCTGGAAACCGGCAAGATCGCGCGTCAGGCTGACGGCTCGGTGCTGGCCACGTATGGCGAAACCGTCGTGCTGGCCACCGCCGTCGGCGCCGCCAACGCCAAGGAAGGCCAGGACTTCTTCCCGCTCACCGTGAATTACCAGGAACGCTATTACGCCGCCGGCAAGATCCCGGGCGGCTATTTCAAGCGCGAGCGCGCCCCGACCGAACGCGAGACCCTGATCTCGCGCCTGATCGACCGCCCCATCCGCCCGCTGTTCGCCGATGGCTTCAAGAATGAAGTGCTGGTGGTGGCGCAAGTGCTGAGCCACGACCTGGAAAACGATCCCGATGTGATCGCCATGGTGGCGGCGTCCGCCGCCCTGACCCTGTCGGGCCTGCCCTTCATGGGCCCGATCGCGGCGGCCCGCGTCGGTTACATCAACGGCGAATATGTCCTGAACCCCAGCATCGACACCTATCCGGAGTCCAAGCTGGAACTGGTCGTCGCAGGCACCTCCGATGCCGTGATGATGGTGGAATCCGAAGCCCAGGAACTCAGCGAAGACGTCATGCTGGGCGCCGTGGTGTTCGGCCACAAGCAGATGCAGACCGCGATCGACGCCATCATCCGCCTGGCGGAAAAGGCGGCCAAGGATCCGCGTCCGGTGCCGCAGGATGTGCATGCGCCCGTGCGCGCCGCGATCAAGGCGGCAACCTCGGCCGAACTGGCCAAGGCTTTCCAGCTTCCGATCAAGTTCGAGCGCCGCGACGCGCTCTCGGCCGTGAAGAAGAAGTTCGCCGAGCAGTTCGTGGGCGAAGGCGACGGCAAGGTGCCGGCCAATGTCTATGGCGGCCTGCTGCATGACGTGGAAGCCGATGTGATGCGCAACGCGGTGCTGGACACCAAGAAGCGCGTCGACGGCCGCGACCTCACCACCGTGCGCCCGATTGTTGCGGAAGTCGGCATCCTGCCGCGTACCCATGGTTCGTCGCTGTTCACCCGCGGCGAAACCCAGGCGCTGTGCGTCTGTACCCTGGGCACCGCTGAGGACGAGCAGTTCGTCGACAGCCTGGAAGGCACCGGCAAGCAGACCTTCATGCTGCACTACAACTTCCCTCCCTACTCCGTGGGCGAGACCGGCCGCATGGGTTCTCCGGGCCGCCGCGAAATCGGCCATGGCAAGCTCGCCTGGCGCGCCATTCATCCGATGCTGCCCAAGAAGGAAGAATTCCCCTACACCATCCGCGTCGTGTCGGAGATCACCGAATCCAACGGTTCGTCCTCGATGGCGACGGTGTGCGGCACCTCGCTGGCGCTGATGGATGCCGGTGTTCCGCTGAAGAAGCCGACCGCCGGTATCGCCATGGGCCTGATCCTGGAAGGCGACCGTTATGTCGTGCTGTCCGACATTCTGGGTGACGAAGATCACCTGGGCGACATGGACTTCAAGGTGGCGGGCACCGACGAAGGCATCACCAGCCTTCAGATGGACATCAAGATCGCCGGCATCACCGAGGAAATCATGAAGGTTGCCTTGGCGCAGGCCAAGGGCGGACGCATGCACATCCTGGGCGAGATGAACAAGGCCCTGACCGGCGCCCGCGCCGAGCTGGGCGAGCACGCCCCGCGCATCGAGCAGATCAAGATCCCGACCGACAAGATCCGCGACGTGATCGGCACCGGCGGCAAGGTGATCCGCGAGATCGTGGAAAAGACCGGCGCCAAGATCAA